>JBDNHM010000290.1:0-6132 GCA_041688825.1 Burkholderiaceae bacterium
CAGTTGCGCGGCGAGCAACAATCGCTTTTGCAATCTGAAGAGCAAACCGTTCTTCGCCATATCTTTTTATTACCCCTTTAATTTCTTCAACTTCAGCTGTGGCCAACCATTCGGCAGCCGTTTGCCCTTGCGTCGTATTCATGCGCATGTCAAGCGGGCCATCACGCATAAATGAAAACCCCCGTGCACCGTCATCAATTTGTGGTGACGATACGCCGAGATCTAGCATCACACCGTCTATTGATGTCACACCCAACTGAGCTAACGACTGAAGCATGGAACCAAAACCCGCATGAACAACTGTAACCCGCGAGTCAATTTGCGCTAATTCTTGCGCCACTTCAATCGCTTGCGGGTCTTGATCAATAACGATCAAACGCGCCTTAGAAGATAGACGCGCCAACAAAGCACGCGCATGCCCACCTCGACCAAACGTACCATCTACAAATACGCCATCAGACATTTCGTTGGGGCATACGCCCTCGATCGTCTCATTCAACAAAACTGACTGATGTGTGAACATCAGTATTTAAAAAGAAAACAGACTTAAAACTTCTGGCAACCCAGCAGACAAATCTTCGGCTTCGCGCTTGGCTAATGCTGCAGCGTCCCACAACTCAAAATGCGCGCCCATACCAAGCAGCATGGTGTCACGATCAAGATTGGCGGCAACGCGCAACTCAGGCGCTATTAATACGCGCCCTGAGGTGTCTATTTCAACGTCTTGTGCATTACCCAGTAGCAAACGCTGTAAGCCACGAGCCTGCATGGGAAAGGCCGCAATTTGATCGCGTTTAATTTCCCACTCTGGTCGGGGGTAAATTAACAAGCAACCATCTGGGTGGCGGGTAATGGTTAGACGACCATGTGCCAGTTCGTTCAAGGCGTCACGATGCCGAGTCGGTATATTGACCCGGCCTTTTGAATCGAGAGTGAGCGCACTGCTACCTTGAAACACTTTTACCCCACAAATTTGCACAAAATTACACTTTTCACCACTTTAAGTGAATGGTTGCTACGGGTCAAGTCAAATTTGTAAGTTTTTTCAATGGTGACAAGTACTTAGCAGGTTTTTTTAAATACACCTAAAGATAAAAAACCAAATGAATCAGTAAATTGCAGGTGTAAGTACAGGTAACACATTAAAATTTTGTGTGAAAAAGATTGTTGTAAATGATGTGCGATGCAAGCCTATAGGCCGGATTTTGTAAACCTACTTGCGTAGGTCGGCAATCATTCCTCTGGTACACATATTGCTATGTGTCTCTAGCCACCTACCCGCATACTTGGACGGTGCCGCCCGACACGATTTGCATCGCACGCATGCCTATTTGGTGTTGCTCCGGGTAGAGGTTGCCGCGTTTCACCCTGCATTGTTGGATCTGCAAGCAGACCGCCCAGTACGGTGATGACCGTACCAGAGCCGCCTTACGGCGACCCCCACTGCAGACTCGTCTCTGTGGTCCTATTCCTCAGCGTTCTAGCGCTTGCGCACCAGCCAACTGGACGGCTGTTAGCCGTTACCCTGCCCTACGGAGTCCGGACCTTCCTCGACGCAAAGCGCCGCGATTGCCCAGCTTGCATCGCGCAGTCATTGTATGCGCGATATGGTTTAGCCGTTTGGATTTGGTTTAGCTGGATCGTGAAAGCTTAAATGGAATACGCCTGACTATTGCTTGCCAAGCAAGCTGAAATTCTCACGACCTGCGACAATAGCGTTTGTGTCATTAATTAATTGGCTTTAGGCCACACCCCTCTCATATGTCATCTCCTGCTTTAATTTCTTTACAACGCGCCCACTTGGCGTTTGGTCATCATGCCTTGCTTGATGATGTTAACTTTTCAATCATTAAACGCGAACGGGTTGGCCTCATCGGCCGCAACGGTGCGGGCAAGTCATCATTACTTAAATTACTTGATGGCCGTGTATTGCCTGATGATGGCAAGGTTGTGTCGTTAGACAGCTTGCGCATTGCCACGGTTGAACAAGAGCCCGAACTTGATATGACACTCACCGTCATTGAAGTGCTTTTGTTGCCGCCTAAAGGTGATGAACATTATGATGACGAAGATTGGCAAAAACCTGCACGCGCCATGTCATGGCTAGATAAACTAGGCATCGACCCTGACACGTCGGTTTCAGCTCTCTCGGGCGGCATGTGCAAACGCGTTGCTTTGGCAGCGGCCTTGGTGCATAACCCTGATTTATTGTTACTTGATGAACCGACCAATCACTTAGATTTGGAAGGTATCGCTTGGCTTGAAACTCAACTTAAAGCCACGCAAGCTGGCGTTTTGCTTATTACGCACGATCGCGCTTTTTTAGATAGCGTTGCAACACGCATTATTGAACTTGACCGTGGCAAGCTACTTAGCTTTCCTGGCAATTTTTCAGCTTGGCAAGTTCACAAAGAAGAATGGCTGAACGCGCAAAATTTAGAAAACGCGCGTTTTGATAAACTGCTTGCACAAGAAGAAGTCTGGATACGTAAAGGCGTTGAAGCGCGGCGCACACGCAATGAAGGGCGTGTGCGCCGTCTAGAACAGCTACGGCGCGAACGAACTGATAGGCGCGATGTCGCCGGCAAAGTGAATTTGGCGATCGATAGTAGCCAACGCTCGGGGAAACTCGTTGCTGAACTTGAAAACATAAGCAAATCGTTCGGCGAAAAAGTCATTGTTGACGACTTTTCAACCACTATCATGCGTGGTGATCGTATCGGCTTTATTGGGCCTAACGGTGCAGGTAAGTCAACGCTCTTACAAATTATTTTAGGGGCGCTCAAACCTGATCATGGCACGGTCAAACTTGGCACCAGTTTACAAGTAGCCTATTTTGACCAAATGCGTAGCCAGCTTGATGAAAACGCTACTCTAGCTGACGTCATCAACCCCGGCAGCGAATGGATCGAAATCGGTCAATCACGTAAACATGTCATGAGCTATTTAAGTGATTTCTTATTTGAACCGGCCCGTGCCCAATCGCCCGTTAGTAGCTTGTCAGGCGGCGAACGTGCCCGTCTCTTGTTAGCTCGACTATTTGCACGGCCTGCTAATATTTTGGTGCTTGATGAACCAACCAACGATCTTGATATTGAAACACTTGAGTTACTTGAGTCACTTTTGCTCGAGTTTCCCGGTACGGTACTATTGGTCAGTCATGACCGTTTATTCCTAGACAACGTTGTGACGCAAACAATTGTTGCTCAAGGCAATGGGCAATGGGCTGGCTATGTTGGGGGCTATCAAGAGTGGTTGGTACAAAAAGCACTTCAAGACAGCAACGCTTTTGATACAAAAACAAACGAAGCAACCCGATTAGCGGGTGCGGCAAACACAGCTTCAAGCTCGCTTTTAAATGCATCTCAAGCTGCAGAGTCAACGTCTACTTCTGGCAACAAGGCGCAATCTACTAGCCGCATGGCTTCATGGGAGGCCCGGGAACTTGATGAGTTACCAGCAAAGATTCAAGCTTTAGAATCTGAGCAAGCAGAATGGGTTGAAAAACTGGCTTCACCTGAGCTATATCAAACCCAAGATGGAGCGCTTGATACGGTGCAAGCCAAAATTGAGATTGTTGAAAACGAACTAAAAAAACAATACGCCCGATGGGAAGCTTTAGAGGCTAAACGCTAACAAAAAGTGTTTAGCCTGCTACGACCCATGAAAAAGTTTCACCCGCCCCTAAAGGAACCAACGTTTCACCTTCCACAAAAGGAAGGTGAGTGGGCACGAGATAGTCTTGTCGCTTGAGAGTCATGTGAGTGGTATTGCGCGGTAGGCCATAAAAATCTGGTCCACGTGTACTTGCAAAGGCTTCTAAGCGATCTAATTGACCTGCCTGATCAAACACTGATGCATAAAGCGACATCGCATGAAGTGCGTTGTAGCACCCTGCACAACCACAGGCATCTTCTTTTTTACCTCTTGCATGTGGTGCACTATCAGTACCGAGAAAAAAACGTGGGCTGTTTCCCGTTGCTGCTTCAACCAGTGCTTGTCGGTGCAACTCACGTTTCAAGATAGGTAAACAATAATAATGCGGTCTGATGCCACCTTTAAACATGGCATTACGGTTGTAAATAAGATGTTGTGGGGTAATGGTTGCAGCAACAGGTCCGTCAGCGTCACGAACATAATGTGCCCCATCACGAGTCGTAATGTGTTCAAACACAACTTTTAATTCAGGAAAATCAGCTCGTAAGGGTTTCATGACACGATCAATAAACACAGCTTCACGATCAAAAATATCAATATCAGGGTCAGTAACTTCACCATGAACCAAAAAGGGAACCCCTTTCTTTTGCATCATGTCGAGCACTGCACGGCAGTGTTTTAATAAATCGGTCACCCCCGCGTCTGAATTTGTGGTGGCACCTGCCGGGTAAAGCTTAACGGCATGAACGCCAGGTGTGTCGCTTAGGCGAACAATTTCATCTGCAGAAGTATTATTTGTTAAAAACAATGTCATTAACGGCTCAAACGTGCCCTCAACTACACCTGCCTTGGCTGCAGCCTTTAATATTGCCTCTCGATAAACCAACGCTTGAGCCACTTTTGTAACGGGTGGCGTAAGGTTCGGCATAACAATTGCGCGTGCGAAATGACGCGCTGTATCGGCCACAACGGCTTCAAGAGCCGCGCCATCTCGCAAGTGAACATGCCAGTCATCAGGGCGAATAATAGTCAACGAGTCTTTTGTAATCGACGAATTTGTATTGGTTTGATTGTTCATATGTTTTGTGACGGTCATACAACTTATTAAGCTTATGAATCATGTAGGGGTAAACGTGTGCTTTGCAATAGTTTACTCGTCTGTCAACTTTGGTACATTTAGGTTAGTATGATCGCACGTTTAGCAGTTATCATGGCTAAAATGCTTGTATGTCCTCATTTTTTAACAAGGAGAGCCCCAAATGGCCACTGCCGTAAAAACTGCTCGTAAACCCAATGCTGCGTTTATGAAACCTCTCAAACCAAGCGTACATTTGGCCGCTGTGATTGGTGCAGACCCTTTGCCACGTACTGAAGTTACCAAGAAAATTTGGGAATACATTAAAAAGCATGATTTGCAAGACGCTGCAAATCGTCGCAACATTAATGCTGATGATAAGCTTCGCCCAATTTTTGGTAAAGAGCAAGTTTCTATGTTTGAAATGACCAAGCTACTCAGTGGGCATTTAAGCTAAGTATTGCTATCGCAATCAAACTTTATCAATGTACTTCACTATTTTTTTTAAATAAGTGCTGTATTGAATTTGCTTGATTGAATTTGCTTGATTGTGTGGGTTGAGTTCATCATTAGAATTGAAAAAAGGCCTACGTCATTTGATATAGGCCTTTTTTTTATTAATTATTTTTACGTAGTAGTCGCTACACTTTTAATGAGATGTTTACCAACAAATTTGACTAACGCTTTTCAACAGATTAGCCCTTTTCAACAGATTAGCAATGCTAACCCTATCGTGAGCTGAGTAATTACCTTTTCAACAAGTGGGTACTAACGGGGTGGACGTCTTTCATAAAGTGCGATGCTTCCAATCAAGATGCGATACGCCACCCAAGTTATTGTCGCAATAACACCCAACCAACCAATTAAAATATAAGTAGCGATAAAGCTAATAGCCAACCACAGCAGGCTCCAGAAAAATGTTTTCATCAACCAATCGAAATGAATTGCATAATACGTGCCCGCAACATCAGAACGTTTTATGTACATCAAAATGACAGCGGCAATTGTTGCAAAACCAAATACCCCCGCGGTTAAATAGCCCACTGCAAACAGTGCGTAGGCAACGGCCGTAATAGCTAACAGGCTAATGGGTTTGTTCGGTTGAGGTGTTAAACCACCCTGCTCTGGTGTTTGATTCATTTTTAGTACTCCGGCAATCTCAATATATGAATGGTACTGGTACTAGATTGTAGATTCAATACGTGTAGTGCTGTAGAAGTAGATAAAAAGGTTAATTACTGAGGAATTGAAAGCACATTTCAATTGACGGCTCAGGAATGGAAATCACAGATGAAATAGCTTCTCGGTGGAAATAACTTCTCAGTGCAATTGACTTCTTATTTCAATAGAGGTTTTAGAAGTGCAGAACCCCCGGGCAAGTGAATGCGCCGGGGGTTTGC
>JBDNHM010000044.1:0-22890 GCA_041688825.1 Burkholderiaceae bacterium
ACTTAACTACTTAACCACTTTACGAGTCTAAGATTTTTCTGTGGGCCACCAGTCTGTTGGTGTTAAAACATAATTGAGTTGAAAATCATGCGGTGCAGGTTGGTACTGCGGGTCAATTGCCTCGATACTGCCTTCGCTCCAAGCGATGCCAATTGCAACCAATTTTGGGTTTTGCTGTCTTAACAGCATCAATGTACGGTCGTAAAAACCTTTGCCGTACCCAATTCGATCGCCTTTTTGTGTAAAACCCAGCGTCGGTACCAGCACAACATCAGGTATGCGTGAAGTTTGGCCATAAACCTGTGTGGGGGCCATAACGCCAAACTGATCAGCTTTAAGCTCAGTCAGTGCGGTATAAGGGTAAAAGTGCAGGGGCGCATTGTCTGACATCACTACCGGCAATACAACTTCAATAGCGGGGTGCTCAGCTTCATGCAACCATTTTTCTATTAACGGTGTTAAATCGGGTTCGTCAGAAAGGGGCCAATAGGCCGCAACAATTTGCGGTATGGCCAGTTTATTTAATTGTGCATGCTCGCGTGCTAAGGCCAACCAGGTAAATAAGCGGGCACGAATAAGTAAGCTGCCACGTTGACGATCTGCAACAGCGATGTTTTTACGGGCATCGCGAAGGCGGGTTCTAAGGCTAGGTGCGGTATTCTGTGTCATAGACTAAAATTTTATAGTGAAAACGGGGTGGTGTTTAATCTTATGATCAAACAACGAGGTCTACGTTCTTGTGGGTTTGGGCAACATTTAAACGCGTCACTTAAAGTGGCGCTTGCCGGGCTTGTGCTCTCATCGCTTGGGTCTGTTCTTTTTTTGCCCCCCAACGCTGCTGCACAATCATTAGGTGGCATGCCAGATATTGCAACGCCCGTGCTCAGCAGCACCGCCAATACTAATGATGATTACTCACCAGATACCCCCGCTGCCCAAGCAGTGATTGCAGCGCGTGAAGCGATGAAACGTCGTCAATGGGGGGCGCTGGACCAAGCCGCTGCCCAGGCACAAGGTGATCAACTCGCTGTTTACGCCGACTATTGGGTCGCCGAGGCTGCAGTACAAACAACCGTAAATCCAAACGATGTGCCGATTGCTGAAACATTTTTACTACGCTACCCCAATACCTATATGGCTGATAAGTTGCGCGCCAACTGGATCATTGAATTAGTCAAGTCAGGTGACTTCGTCAAAGCAAGTGCGATGAGCGAGTTTGTTTGGTACAACAAAGAAGTACGTTGCGCCAAGCTTTTAGCACGCCATATGACGGGTCGTGCGGTTAAGGCCGACGAAGCGATTGCTGACTTTGCACCCAACAATTTATGTTGGAAACTATTTGATCAACTGGTTGCTGATGGCGTTTTAAATTTTGCGAATTTGAGGCCTGTTTTGCTTGATGCGGTTGAAGAAAATCAGACGAAAACAGCGCAACGTATTGCAGGTTTGATGCTTGATGGCAAGGCCATGGCGCAATTCAACGCTATGATGGCAAACCCAAGTGCTTGGCTTAAAAATCAATCAGCACAAATGTCGCACGCAACCGAGTTATTAGCAACGATCGCGATGGGTCGCCTTGCCCGAGAAAACTTAGACAGTGCAGACGCCTTCATCACACAAGCAAAAAAAACCGGCTGGCCATCTGACGCTGTGCAATGGGCGAAAAGTCAATTGGCATTGCGTGCCAGTTTGAATCTCGATTCACGAGCTGATAGTTGGTATCGTGAAGCGGGTGACGTACATTTGTCATCAGATGGTTACGCATGGCGTGTGCGCAGCGCCTTGCGTCAGCCTAATATTGACTGGAAGTGGGTCAATGTTTCAATTTCATTGATGCCGCCCGGTTTAGCTAAAGACCCCAGTTGGGTTTACTGGCAAGCACGTGCCCTGGCAGCACTCGGTAAATCAGAGCAAGCAAACGAACAATTCAAAAGTATTGCGAAAGGTTTTAACTTTTACGGCCAACTCGCCTCTGAAGAGTTGGGTCAATCAATTGGCGTGCCACAAATTCCCGCAGCGAGCACGTCAGCAGAAATTAAAGCAGCGCAATCAGATGTTGAGTTAAAAACAGCGGTTGCATTGTTTAAGCATGGTTGGCGGCGTGATGCAGTACCCCAATGGAATTGGGCCATTCGCGATATGAACGATCGCCAACTCATGGCGGCAGCCGAGTTTGCTAAGCAACAGCATATTTACGATCGTGTCGTCAATACTTCTGATCGCACGCGCGAAGAAATCAATTTTGCGCAACGTTATATTGCACCGTTTGAAGGTCAAGTAACGGCTCAAGCGCGTTCGATTGATCTTGATGCCGCTTGGGTTTATGGTTTGATACGCCAAGAATCTCGATTCATTACTGATGCCAAATCAGTAGTAGGCGCCTCAGGCCTGATGCAATTGATGCCTGCTACGGCAAAGTGGGTTGCTAAAAAAATAGGCATGACTGATTTTTCACCACAACGTGTGAATGAGTTTGATGTCAATACTAAACTTGGCACGAATTACCTGAACCTCGTATTAAATGATTTAGGTGGCTCACAAGTGTTGGCCAGTGCAGGGTATAACGCGGGCCCAAGTCGTTCAGTACGTTGGCGTGCAAGCCTGACCCAACCAGTTGAAGGTGCTATTTTTGCCGAAACCATACCGTTTAACGAAACGCGCGATTACGTAAAAAATGTGTTGTCTAACGCAACCTATTACGCGGCTATATTTTCAGGGCAACCACAATCACTTAAAGACCGTCTCGGGCAAATAGGCCCTAACGTTAAGCGCTCAACCGACTTGCCGTGACACTGCCTTCTGTTATTGCCGGGCTTGACGTCTATGTTGTCGGCGGTGCTGTACGTGATGCACTATTAAACATGCCTGTGGGCGATCGAGATTGGGTTGTGGTGGGTGCTACGCCTGAAGAAATGGTTAAGCGTGGTTTCACACCGGTTGGGGGTGACTTTCCGGTTTTTTTACACCCTAAAACACACGAAGAATATGCGTTAGCCCGCACAGAACGTAAGTCGGGGCGAGGCTATCATGGCTTTACTTTTTATACTGGCCAAGATGTGACCCTCGAACAAGATTTGCAGCGACGCGACTTAACCGTCAATGCGATGGCGCGATCGTCTCAAGGCGATCTCATCGATCCGCTTAATGGCTTGGCTGATCTAAAGGCGGGCATCTTTAGACATGTGGGTCTTACTTTTAAAGAAGACCCTGTTCGCATTTTGCGGTTGTCTCGTTTCTTGGCACGCTTCACTGAGTTTAATGTTGCACCTGAAACGCAACAACTCTGCGAAGGTATGGTGCAAAGCGGTGAGGTCAACGCACTCGTGTCTGAGCGCGTTTGGCAAGAAATTGTGAAGGGCATGCGTGCCAGTAAACCTTCACGTATGTTTACCTTTCTTCAAGCTTGTCGCGCCCATACGGTCATCATGCCAGAGTTGGTGTTGACTAAAAATGTATTGAATAAAATAGACCAAATTAATCAATCGGGGCTGACGGTTGAAGTGGCTGATCAATATGCAGTATTGACACTAGATTCACCAGATCGTCAGGCATTAAGTCAGCGTTTAAAAGTGCCACGAGAAGTCAACGATGCAGCCCGACTGTTAGCCTTTATTATTCACGATTATCAGCTGCATGCAACGACAGATGCAGTTAAACAATTAGAGCGATTAGAGCGTTGCGACGCTTTACGCCGCCCCGAACGCTTCATTCGTTTAAGCAATTTAGCAGCATGGGTTTTAGGGGTTAAGGTTGAGCCATTGCTCACTGCGCTAAAGGCTGCACAATCAGTTAACGCAGGTGAAATCGCGCATGAGATGGGTCACGCGCCTGAAAAAATTCGTCAGGCAATCTATGCGGCGCGTTTAGATATGATCAGATTAAGCTTGCATTAAAATATTTATGGTCGCGTAACGAGAAGTGAGCTTTGGTGATTCTATGGGTTCACCGTCATGATGGGTTGAGTTGATGTTTGCGATCACCGGGGCTAAACCCTTTTAGCGTAACGTCTTGAAGGCCACGTCCTAACGCTAAAACTTTAAATAACTCACCCATTTCTGCTTCAGAAATGAGTTTGTGAATGGCTTGTAAAGACTGATTAGGCGCAGTCTTTTGTACGGCTTGAGTTGCTTCTAACAAGCCCGCATTTAATAAAAAACGCGCTTGACTGGCGTAACCCATGACTTCAAGCCCTGTGCTGTGTGCAGCCTGCGCCATGGCTGAAAAATCAACGTGTGCGGTTATGTCTTGAAGGCCTGGGGCAAAAAAGGGGTTGTCATGGGCACGGTGTTGAATGTGACACATCAGTGTGCCTGCTTGCCGTTGCGGGTGATAGTACTCAGCTTGAACAAAGCCATAGTCAATTAAAAAGACAACACCTTTGTGAAGCCATTGCCCAATATTGCCGACCCACGCTTCAGCTTGTAAATTAATTTCTGTCACGTAGTTAGGCAGTGCGGGCATACGACTAGAAAGGGCTTTAGCCAATGCTGAACGAGCTGGGCGGTCTTGCCAAGTGAAGGTGCTGTCTTGCCATATAACACCGCGTTCAATGGCGTCAAGGTTGGGCGACCAACCGACTATTGCAACAGGCATGGCATCAAGCACTTCATTGGCCACAACTACGCCTTCAAATAACGTCGGTAAGGTATCAAGCCACACCACGCGTGGCAACCAAGGTGCAAGCTTTTGCTTTTGTCTAGCGCGTAAATCGGCTGACACTTCAAGAATAAAATATTTCGCTTCAAAACCTGACGCATCAAGTGCGGTCAGTATGTCAAAAGCGAGTTGGCCTGAGCCCGCGCCAAATTCTAAAACATGGGGTTGTTCAAGGTGTTCAAAGACTTGCTTGAATTGTTCTGCCAATACATGACCGAACAGAGGTGTCAGCTCAGGTGCCGTGACAAAATCACCAGTCAGCTGTTGCGAACCGTTTTGTGAGCGTGTACTGAGTTTGGTGCTACCCGCAGCGTAGTAACCTAAGCCTGGTGCATAAAGGGTTTCATGCATGAACTGCTCAAAACTAAGCCAGCCCCCTGCTTCGTCAATACAACGACGCAGGTGCTGGCTTACCGTTTCACTATGTTGCCACGCCTCAGCTGAGACGGTGATAGCTGTGCTCGGGTTTGGTGCGGGCAACATAGCTTATAACGAAAGTGATTTAATCACGGCCTGCGCGTGGACCAACACGAAAGCCGGTACGCGTAGCTGCACCAGGGCGCGACGTAGGGCGGGCAGTTGGCCTAGATGCAGGACGAGCAGTGGGCCTTGCAGCAGGGCGAGCGCCCGCTGCGAAGCCTGCTGATGCACCTTCACCACTGCCTGAACGTGCTGCTGGGCGAGGCTTAGCATGCGGTGCCTCATATGAATCACCACGGTCACTACTGAACGTACCGCGTGGTGCATTGACACGTGCACCAAAGCCGGTACGCTCTTCACGAGGTGGGCGTGATTCAAAAGGCTTATTGTTTGAACGATGTTCAAAAGGCTTGCCAGCTGCGCCATCAAATGAACGTGCAGGACGACCTTCTGAGCGGTTTTCAAATGGACGGGCTGGACGGTTTTCTGAACGACCTTCAAACGGGCGATCTGAACGATTTTCTGAACGACCTTCAAATGGGCGGTCTGAACGATTTTCTGAGCGACCTTCGTAAGGCTTGCCGGCATCACGCTGCGGGCGTGCACCAAAACTTGGCTTACCACCGCCAAAGCTTGGCTTGCTACCGAAACCTGGCTTACCACCACCGAAACTTGGCTTACCGCCAAAGCTGGGTTTGCCACCTGCACCGCGGCGTGGGCTGCTATTGCTTGGGCGTGAATCGCTACGACGGGGCTCTAAACCGGCAATCGTTGTGGTGGGAATGTCGTGACCAATAAAGTGTTCAATACGACGTACTTTAAAACGCTCGCGATGCTCAGCTAACGTGATGGCTAAACCTTCACGGCCAGCACGACCTGTACGACCAATACGGTGCACGTAGTCTTCAGCTTGCATAGGTAAGTCAAAGTTAATGGCGTGGCTAATGGCTTGCACGTCAATACCGCGCGAGGCGACATCAGTTGCAACCAAAATACGAACGCGACCACGCTGAACGGCTTCAATGGTACGAGTACGTTGACGTTGATTCATGTCACCGTGCAAGGCCACGGCGGGTAAGCCATCTTCGTTGAGTCTGTCAGCTAGATCATCTGCGCCACGCTTAGTGGCTGTGAAGATAATGGCTTGGTCAATGGCGCTGTCACGCAAAATGTGATCAAGCAAGCGACGCTTGTGGGCGCCATCATCAGCGTATAAAACGCTTTGTGTGATGTTTGTGTGTTGAGCTGAACCGCTTGATACTTCAATGCGTTGTGGGTCACGCATTAAGCCACGCGCCAAGCCGGCTACGCTGCCATCAAGCGTTGCTGAAAACAACAATGTTTGACGGTTCGAGGGGGTGCGTGAAACGATTTCTTGAATGTCTTCAATGAAGCCCATGTCAAGCATGCGATCTGCTTCGTCAAGTACGAGTGTTTGAACAGTTGATAAATCAACGCGACGTGCCTTAAGGTGATCAATTAAGCGACCTGGGGTGGCAACGAGCACGTCAACACGACGTGACAAGGCTTTAAGTTGTGCAGCGTAAGGCATGCCACCTACGACTGTAGCAACGTGTAAGCCTTTGATTTGTGCCCCGTAAACTGCGCTGGCATCGCTCACTTGCATGGCGAGTTCGCGAGTAGGGGTGAGTACTAAAATTTGAACGCCACGACCACCTTGTGATGGGTTGAGTGACAATTTGTGTAGGGCTGGCAACATGAATGCTGCTGTTTTACCGCTACCTGTTTGTGCTGAAACCATTAAATCTGCCCCAGCTAACGCTGCGGGAATGGCTTGAGCTTGAACGGGGGTGGCTTCTGTAAAACCTGCTTCGCGCACAGACGCCAACAGAACGGGCAACAGCCCGAGTGTATCGAATGACATAACTTTCCTCTTTATCGTGCCGACCGGATGAACCGAACGCCTGGGCGCAAAAGCGGCCGCGAAAGGAAAGGGGTCAGGAATCGATATATGCAACTAACCAGGGATTGGTTTTCGCTTGGCAACGATGTGCCGTGCGTGTTGCTTAAATGTATTGCTTAAACTTCTAAAGAGCGACTTCAACGTACGATAACTGCTATGTACGCTTACTACCTATTAATGCTAAGTCATTCAAATAACGACATCGAATGACAACTGCAATGACAACTTTGAACTACAACTGCAATTAAGACTTCAAACAACTACTTCAAATAACGTCTTAAATTGCTCATTTCTAGCAAAGATCAGTATTTTAGCGGTTTTCCGAGTTCGGGTAAACCCCTGCAGGCGGTTTTGTACATAAATAATAGTAAATAAAGGGTGCGCAGTCGCGTCTAAACCCTTGATTAAGTGACGACCAGGTACTTAATACTACAAGCTCAGCCCTGTTTTAGCCTGCAAATTAAAGCACCCAGTTAATCGCTATACTACCGGCCCGTGTGCTTAACCACTTGTTTGCAAGTGCAAAGTGACCACACCCTAAAAACGGTAACGGTGGTCGCCGTGCTGATAAAGGCGAAGGGTGGTTTGCACACAACACTAAGTGATCTGGGTTGTGAATTAAATGCTGTTTAGACTGCGCGTGCAGCCCCCACAACATAAAAACAATGGGGTGATTTTGTGCAGCGACAGCCTCAATGATGGCGTTGGTAACGTGCTGCCAACCTATTTTGGCATGTGAAGCCGGTTCACCATCTTCGACGGTTAGTGTTGCGTTTAGCAATAAAACGCCTTGTGTCACCCAGGCAGACAAATCGGTTTTTTGGGGTGAGTAAATCGCATGCGGGTTTTGTTCAGACTCATCGCGTGCAACTTCTTGCAAGATATGACGCAAACTGGGTGGCGTTCTACACCCACTGGGTACAGAAAACGCTAGGCCATGAGACTGACCCGGCCCGTGATAAGGGTCTTGCCCCAAAATGACGACCCGAACATCTTTAAGGGGTAGCTGCTTGAGGGCATGCCACGGGTCGTCAGGGTATAGGGTAGCGCCAGACTTTAAGCGCAGGAAAAGATGTTGCTTAATACCATTTAAGGCTTCTTTAACCAACGGTTGATTAAGTACATTTTGCCAATCTAAGGGCAGGCTATCTGTTTCGCAGACCTCAACATCAATTAAGCGATTGTCGCGCGTCATGCTGAAAGAATATGTGCTTTTCGACGTGAAAGTAATGCTGCTAATTGGTCGGCACGTTCAATCGTTAGCTGCGCTTGCGCCACAACGGGGGCATCAACCATTCTGCCTTCAAAGCTACAGGCAGCCCGGCCTGCAGCACGTTCGCGTTCAAATACAGCGATGAGTTCGCGTGCTCGTTTTACAGCCTCTTCATTGGGGCTGAATGCAGCGTTTGTCGCGTCGACTTGCGATGGGTGAATGCAAAAAGCACCCTCAAAACCTAATTTAGCCGCCCGTTGAACCGTTTGTGCAAAGGCTTCACGATCGGCATAGTCTGCGACTGACCCAACAAAACCCAGCGGAACAATGCCCGCGCGACGGCATGCGGCAACCAACATCACGTTAGGCACGTATAAGCTGTCAGTGTCAACAGCCATGCGCATTGAAACAGCCAAGTCTTCAGCCCCAACAATCATGCCATAGAGGCGTGGATGCGATTGCGCAATCGCATCTAGTTGGCTTAGGCCTTCAGCGTCTTCAATCATAGCAATGATGCGAGTATGCCCTATGGGTAAACTTGCTGCAATTTCGCACTCTTCAATTATCTCAGCAACTGCTTTGACCATGCCTGCATCAGATACTTTAGGTAGCGTAATGGCTTGAACCGAAGGGTGTACACAGGCTTCAATATCACGCACCAACTGTCGCCATGGGCGGTTAACTCGCACAATGACGTCATAACCCAGTGCGGCAGCCCGGGCGGCCATCGTACCGATTTGTATGCGTGCACTTTCCTTTAAGTCAGGCGGGCACGCGTCTTCAAGGTCAAGCTGTATAGCGTCGGTGGGGCGCTTGAGTGCACTATCTAAAAATTTTTGGCTATTGGCGGGTACAAATAACATTGAGCGCCAAAGACTGGTGTGATGTGATTTCATATAAGATCTTTATAAACAATCGGGTTGTTGCGAATGAATTGAAACGATAAACCCAATGTTAAACCCTGAGACCACTCAAAGCATCGATCAAAATAATAAAGCAAGCTTTAGCGGTTAGGTCGGTTTGGGCGGGAAGGATGTCAACAACTGATTTTTCAGATGAGCGTGGTAATGGGCTAAAAGCATGAGAACCCCATCACACCTAGCCTTCACCGCATCGTCACGGCGACTTTGAGCAGCCCAAATTGCATCAGGAAAAGTCGCATCGTCAGACCATCTGGGTATGACATGCCAGTGTAAGTGGGGTACGTAATTGCCCAAACTGGCTAAATTGACTTTGTGCGGTTCAAGGCATTGACGCAATGCGGCTTCAACGATTAATACAACGCGCATGATGTGCTGTTGGTGATCAGTGTTTAGATCGGTCATTTCTGCAATGTGCACAGACCATATAACGCGCGTGAGGCCCGGGTAGTTTGGGTCGTTTGCATCAATAACCCGACATAATTGATCTGACCAGATTAAAAAACCCCCTGCGTTATCGCACAATAAACATGGCATTTGAGGGTTATTTTTTGTCATGCTTCTTGGGGCGTCTGGGGTTAATTAAATCGTCTGATAATTTTTGATTTTTTAATGTATTTTCTAGAGCGGTGATAATGTGTTTTAAAACCGTGACTCTGGCTAGTCGTTTGTCGTTTGATGGCACGACAAACCAAGGGGCTGAACCGGTATGCGTTAACTTCAGCATGTCGCCCGCAGCGCTATAGTAGGCAGGGCTTTTACGACGGTTACGCCAATCGTCATCGGTAATTTTGAATTGTTTAAAGGCAGACGCTTCGCGCTCTTTAAATCGTTTCAATTGCTCGTCAGGCGTAACGGTGAGCCAAAACTTTAAAACCAACACATTGTTTTCAGACAGCTGCAATTCAAAGTTATTAATTTCGCTATAAGCGCGACGATACTGGGTCGGGGTAATGAGTTTCTCAACACGTTCTACCAACACCCGCCCGTACCAAGAGCGATCAAAAATAGAAATGCGGCCCAAATGCGGTACGTTTCGCCAAAACCGCCACAAATAGGGCCGGGCTAATTCATATGCCTTTGGTGCAGCGGTTGCCATGATTTCGTACTGTCGCGCATCAAGCGCGTGAGTAATACGACGTATTGTGCCGCCTTTGCCCGCTGCATCTTGGCCCTCAAACACCAGCACCAGCGCTAACTTTTTAAACGCATCGCTTCGAACAATTTCAGCGAGCTTATTTTGTAAATCAAGTATTTGAGTTTCGTATTCGTCTTTGCTGATCGTTTTTTTATAATCTACCGAATCAAGCGGGTTAGGTTTGGGTTTGAGTGCGGGCAGTTTTGACGGGTCGTGCAGGGGTGGTACACGTATCGTGCGTTTCTCAAAAGCCTGCAAGACAGCTTGAGCTGTGCGTATGTTGCGTAAATTAGCGTCTGCCGCAGGAATAATGACCCAAGGCGAATGGTCTGAATCGGTCGCTTCTATGACGCGTTGCGCACCTTGGCATAAACGATCGTAATGCTTATGTACTTTTTGATCGCGTGGCCCTACTTTCCAGGCCGTTGAGGGGTTGGCTAGCAAACGTTTAGTGCGGTCACGCTGCGCTTTTTTTGACAAGTGAAACCAAAGTTTAATGACTTGTACGCCATTCGAAACCAAGTCAGCTTCGTATCTACGCGCTGTCATAATCATGTTTTCAAGCAAACACAAGTCGGGGTGCTTTTTAGACGCTTCAACGATTAGCGGTGCGTAACCCGAGCCAAACATAATGCCGGTTTCGCCCTTAGGGGGAATGTGATGCCAGAAGCGATAAGTGGGGGGGTACGCTAAATCTTCAGCCGTGGGGGGCGGAAATGCCATCGTGCGAATGTGCCGTGGGTCAAGCCAGTCGTTCAGTAAATTGATGGTGTCACCTTTGCCCGCACCATCAATGCCACCCACCAAAATGAGCAACGCACGGTCTTGTTTTTCTAAGTGCTGATATTGCGCACGCAGTAAGCGCGTGCGCAATTTTTGTTCAAGTTGCTTGGCATCCGTATCGGTTAAAGAGGGGTCTGATTCGGCTTCTTCAAACATAAGATACCTAATTAAACTGCGTTGATGGGTATTTTTAAATACTGTACCCCATTGTTATCAGCGGGTGGCATGTTACCTGCACGTATATTGACTTGAATAGCCGGCAAAATTAATGTGGGCATATCAAGCGTGGCATCTCGCTGGGTGCGCATGTCAATAAACGCAGCTTCGCTGACGCCGTCATGCAGGTGAATATTGTGAGCCCGTTGATCAGCAACTGTGGTTTGAGGTTTGGCAACTCGCGTGGGGGGTGGGTAGTCGTGACACATCATCAGTTTAGTGTCGTCAGGTAGGGCCAGTAGGCGTTTGACTGAGGCATACAGCATTTTGGCATCGCCACCCGGAAAGTCACACCGTGCAGAACCCACATCAGGCAAAAACAGGGTGTCACCCACAAAAACCGTGTTGTCATTCACGACGTAAGCCATATCAGCCGGGGTGTGACCCGGCACGTGCAATGCTTGAGCCTTGAGCTTCCCAATCATGAAGTGTTCATCGGCTTTAAAAAGGTGGTCAAACTGTGAGCCATCTAACGCAAACTCAGGTTCAAGGTTAAAAAGCTTCTTAAAAACACCTTGAACACCCTTAATTGCCTCGCCAATACCGATTTTTCCCCCTAGCTTTTGCTTTAAATAGGGTGCTGCAGAAAAGTGG
The DNA here is from genome assembly GCA_041688825.1 of Burkholderiaceae bacterium. GTDB lineage: Bacteria > Pseudomonadota > Gammaproteobacteria > Burkholderiales > Burkholderiaceae_B > Algicoccus. The sequence continues at coordinate 11,865 of JBDNHM010000044.1, forward strand.
TCTGCGTGGGCATGGGTTTCGAGAATCCATTCTGTTTTAAGGTTGTTTTCTTTGACGTAAGCAACCACTGCGTCAGCAGAATCGGTACGTGTACGCCCAGACTTTGGGTCAAAATCGAGTACGGAATCAATAATGGCGCAAGCTGAACCAGAGCCTGCATCAACCACATAGGTGTAAGTAAAGGTGATGGGGTCGTAAAAAGGTTGGCAGCGTAAAGAGGTCATGGTTGATTTCCCTGAATAAAGTGTCAATTATTAGAACTTAAAGTGCTGACATAAATTGACTATAAAACATTTTATTGATTTGTGAAGTGTTTGTAAATATAATAAAATATGCCTAATAGTGGTTTTAAATGTGCCGATTTTGAGCGAGACAGAAATATGAACCAAGTACTCACAACTGAAGCAATTGACGATTTACGCGAGTCGGCTGCACAAGCTTGCAACCTACTTAAAATCATGGCTAACGCCGATCGATTGCTTTTAATGTGCCAGTTAATCAATGCTGAGCATAATGTCAGCGAGCTAGAAACGATGACAGAAATACGTCAGCCTACGCTATCACAGCAGCTTGGCGTGTTGCGTGACGAGGGTTTAGTGTCAACGCGGCGTGCGGGTAAGTTTATTTATTACACCCTGTCAAGCCCTGAGGTGGTGGCCATTATGCAAACCTTGTATAAACTTTATTGCGAAGATAAATAAGTTTTGTCGTTTTGTTTTTTTTTGAACTGTGCTCTTAAGGGGTCACAAAATGAAAGTAAATGTTGGAACTGCTGATCGCACCATTCGCATTCTTGCGGGCTTACTATTAATTGGCTTAACCTTAAATGGCACCCTTGGCGTTTGGGGCTGGGTAGGTATTGTGCCGCTTTTGACGGGTATCTTCAAAGTATGCCCGGCCTACTCAATTTTTGGCGCCAGTACTTGCTCGCTTAAAAAGAGCTAAACAAAAAGAACTGAATTTTTCAAGCGGTTGCTGTGTCGCATTAAGCAATGAGGCGAGCAAGCTCGACCCCGGGGTCGGGTGCTCGCATAAATGCTTCACCGACTAAGAACGCATCAACATGATGACTGCGCATCAATGCAAAGTCTTCGCGGGTAAAAATACCGCTTTCAGTGACCACACGTTTACCTGCAGGTACGCGCGGTAATAAATCGATCGTGTTCTGTAGCGACGTTTCAAACGTGCGTAAATTTCGATTATTAATACCTAATAAATTCGTTTGAAGCTCAAGTGCACGATCAAGCTCACTGGCATCGTGTATTTCAACTAGTACGTCCATATCAAGTGACAAGGCGCACGCTTCTAAGTCAAGCATTAAAGATTGATCGAGTGCAGCCACAATTAATAAAATGCAATCAGCACCCATGGCTCGAGCTGCCACGATTTGGTAGGGGTCAATCATGAAATCTTTACGGAGCACGGGCAATGCGCATGCTGCACGGGCTTGGCGCAGGTGGTCTTGTGAGCCGTGAAAAAATTGCACGTCAGTTAGAACAGATAAACAAGCAGCCCCACCTGCGGCATATGAAGCGGCAATGTCAGCCGCGTTAAAGTCTGTTCTAAAAACACCTTTAGAGGGCGAGGCTTTTTTAACTTCAGCGATTACACCAGGCTTACCTGAAGCAATTTTATTTTCAATAGCTTGGGCAAAACCGCGAATATCATCGCGCGCCTCGGCCTCACGTAGCAACTCACCCTCACTGCGAAGGGCTCGAGAGGCGTGAATTTCTTGAATCTTTACAGCCAGTATTTTTTCTAAAATATCGCTCATGCGGCCAACTTTTGAGTGGTTGTACAAAATTGTTCGAGTTTGGCGCGAGCCGCACCACTTGCAATGAGTTCACGTGCTTGGCGTAAACCGTCAGCAATTGAGTCGGCCCTGTTGCCGGCGTAAATCGCCAAACCTGCATTAAATGCAACGATATCGCGGGCAGTGCCCGGCACGTTGTTCAGCGCTTCAAGCACGCGTTCTTTTGATTCTTCTTTGGTGTTCACACGTATGTTTCGATTAGAAATCATATCTAAACCAAAGTCTTCAGGGTGAATTTCGTATTCAGTAATTTGACCGTCTTTAAGCTCACCGACAAGCGTAGCAGCGCCCAGCGTCGCTTCGTCCATACCGTCACGGCCATGCACAATTAAGACGTGTCGCGAACCTAATAATTTTAAAACCCGCACCTGAATGCCCACTAGATCAGCGTGAAATACCCCCATCATTTGGTTAGCGGCATGAGCTGGGTTAGTTAACGGCCCTAAAATATTAAACATTGTGCGTACCCCTAATTCATGTCGAACGGGTGCGATGTGTTTCATGGCCGAGTGATGTACTTGCGCAAACATAAATCCAATACCTGTTTGTGCAATGCACTCAGCAATTTGTTCTGGGGTCAGGTCAATACGTGCACCCAGTGCTTCAATAATATCAACGCTTCCGCTGGGTGATGAAGCGCTTCGGCCGCCATGTTTGGCGATCGGTACACCTGCGGCCGCGGCTACAAACATGGCTGTGGTCGAAATATTGAAGGTGCTGCTGCCGTCGCCACCGGTGCCACACATATCAAGTAGATCTTGTGGGTTGGGCGTTATGACGGGCGTAGCAAACTCACGCATAACCATTGCGGCAGCAGTAATTTCACCGACAGTTTCTTTTTTTACTCTTAAGCCCATAAGCAAGGCGGCAGCAAGGGTGTGTGACATTTCACCACGCATAAGCATACGCATTAAATGCAACATCTCGTCATGAAAAATTTCGCGGTGCTCAATACAGCGCGATAAGGCTTGTGAAGGGGTGATCATGCAAGCGCCTGTTCGTGATTCGTTTTAGTGTGGTTCATTGTTAAAAAATTATTTAATAAAGCGTGACCGTGCTCACTGAGCACTGATTCAGGGTGAAACTGCACACCGTAGAGGGGTAGTTCACGGTGACGTACACCCATGATTTCACCATCAGGTGTTTGAGCTGTGACGATTAATGATTCAGGCAGTGTCTCGCGCTCAATTGCCAAAGAATGGTAGCGCGTAATCGTAAAGGGTGAGGGTAAGCCCGCAAAAACATCAGACTGCTGATGAGTAACCGGTGAGGTTTTACCATGCATAATTTCTTTGGCGCGAATAATGCGGCCACCAAAAGCAGCCCCAATCGCCTGATGCCCCAGGCATACGCCCAAAATAGGAACTTTACCGGCATAGCGCTTAATAACATCGATCGAAACGCCTGCTTCAGCGGGTGAGCAGGGGCCTGGTGAGATACAAATCAAATCGGGTGAAAGTGCCTCAATTTCATCGAGCGTAATTTGATCGTTGCGGTGAACCTGAACGTTTGCACCCAACTCACCAAAATATTGCACTAGGTTGTAGGTAAACGAATCGTAATTGTCGATCATCAGTAGCATGGCGAATCTTCCGGTTTTGCCCTTATTCTATCGAAAGGGTAACCGATTTTAACAGTGCTTAAGGCTAGTATGACTGATCGTAAGTACCTTAACGATTAATGGGGAAATGGCCACAGTCGAAGTTTTTCTTTACCAATCTGCCATAAGCGCGCAAGGCCATGTGGTTCAACAATTAGAAAGAAAATAATTAGCGCGCCAAAAACCATAAGTTGAATATGCGACACGGTTGATCCAGAAATCGGTAAATTCAGCATTTGAGAAATAACGGGCAAAGTTAAATCAAGCACGATCGGTAATAAAAGTATGAAAGCCGCGCCTAAAAAATTACCTAAAATGCTGCCTACGCCGCCAATAATAACCATGAATAAAATCTTGAACGACAATTCAAGTGAAAAACCATCTGGCTCGACTGTACCCAAATAACAAAATGCATACAACACACCTGCCATGCCGCAATAAAAAGAACTGATGGCAAAAGCAATTAATTTGGTTTTCATGAGCGGTATGCCAATGACTTCCGCGGCAACGTCCATGTCTCGCACAGCCATCCATGATCGCCCCGTTGACGAGCGCACAATGTTTTTACCAATCCAAAATAAGAACACCACAATGGCTAATACCAGCAAGTATTTAGTCGTGGGGGTATTTATAGGGAAGCCGAACAGGAACAGGGGTTGTGCACTGATGACACCTGAAGCGCTGTTATTTGAAAACCAAGAGAATTTTGTTAAACACCACAATACAAAAAATTGTGCAGCAAGGGTTGCCACTGCCAAATAAAAGCCTTTAATTCTTAATGAAGGTAAACCGAACGCAATGCCCACCATTGCGGCACAAACACCCCCTAGAAAAAACGATATTAAAAAGGGAATGCCTTCAATGCGCAATTGAAAGTTATAGGCAGCGAATGCACCAACTGCCATAAAAGCCGCAGAGCCCAATGACAATTGGCCGGCATAACCTGTTAAAAAATTAAGGCCTAAGGTTGCCAATGAAAAAATAAGAAACGGTACCAAAATCGCATTGAGCATATATTCGCTAGCGAACATGGGAATTGCAAACACAGCTATTGCCAAAATAATAAGAATGCCGATTCGGTCTTGCAAAATAGGAAAGATCTGATTGTCTGACTGGTATGAGACTTTATATTGTCCTGCTTCGCGGTAAAGCATGGTGACCTCCTTGTTTCTTTATTTGTTCAAGTGATAGGCGGTTGGAGTGCGATTACTAGACTCGGTCAATATGTTTTTCACCAAACAGACCTTCAGGTCTGAATAATAAAAACACCAATGCAAACACATACGCGAACCAACTTTCAATGCCGCCAAAGTTGCCACCAAAAGCATCTTGTAAAACAGGTGGTATATAAATTTCAGCTAGCTTTTCAGATACCCCAATAATGATTCCACCAATAATTGCACCTGGCACCGAGGTGAACCCCCCTAAAATTAAAACGGGTAGAGCTTTAAGTGCCGTTAGAGATAACGCAAACTGTACGCCGTTGCGTGAGCCCCACAACAAGCCCGCTATTAATGCCACAAAGCCCGCAATACACCAAACAATTGTCCAGATGTTTTTAAGTGGAATACCAATAGATAACGCGGCTTGGTGATCATCGGCCACAGCACGTAGGGCACGTCCAATTTTTGTGTATTGAAACAGTAGGGTCAACACAATGACTAGCAAGATAATGATGCCTGAAGCGGTTAAATCAAATTTAGAAATACCGATGCCCGTATTGTCCATAATTGATTGAATGGGTTCATCGACAATACCCAAATTAATGGGCCTAACATCGCTACCAAACAAAATCGGTCCCAAACCATCTAAAAAGAAGCTCAAACCAATTGTGGCCATAAAGAGTGTGATGGGGGGTTGGTTTACGAGCTTGCTCAACATAAATCGTTGCGTACCAAAACCGATAAAAACCATAAAGACAAATGAACCGATCACTGCCAACCACATCGGCAAACCTATATCGATTAAGCCCACAACAGCTAAGGCAGCGCAGTAAATCATGGCGCCTTGGGCGAAGTTAAAGACCCCCGACGCCTTAAATATCAACACAAAACCTAAGGCAACAAGGGCGTACATCAACCCAGAAAAAATACCACTGATGACGATTTCGGTAAAAAATAGCATGATGCTGTTCCTGATCTTTTTTTGATCGATCTAGTGGTTGGTGCCTAAGTAAGCACTGATAACATCTGGGTTTTTCATTAAGTCAGCGGGCAAGCCGTCGCCGATTTTTTTGCCGTAGTCAAGTACGACCACGCGATCAGAGATGTCCATCACAACGCCCATATCATGTTCAATAAGTACGATCGTGACGCCGTATTGTTGATTGACTTCTAAGATGAAGCGACACATGTCTTGTTTTTCTTCGACGTTCATGCCAGCCATAGGCTCATCTAATAAAAGCAAGCTCGGTTCTGCGGCTAAAGCACGAGCTAATTCAACCCGCTTTTGTAAACCGTAAGACAATTTGCCAACGGGTGTTTTACGAATATGTTGAATTTCTAAAAAATCAATGACCTCTTCAACTTTGCGTCGATTTAAAATTTCTTCATTACGCGCAGGCCCCCACCACAAAGCATTCATTAAAAAGTTACTGTGCATTTTGGTGTTACGCCCAGTCATGATATTGTCTAAAACCGTCATGCCTTTAAATAAGGCAATGTTTTGAAACGTACGGGCAATACCTTGGCGAGCAGCTTGGGTAGGGTCCATTTTCTGGCGTACTTTGTCACGAAAATATATGGTGCCTTGTTGTGGGTGGTACACGCCGTTAATAACATTCAACATCGAACTTTTGCCCGCACCGTTGGGGCCAATAATTGAACGAATTTCGTGTTCTTTCACGTCAAACGAGATATTTGTTAACGCTTTAACGCCACCAAAAGAGAGCGATATATTTTCAAGCCTTAGTACTGTTTTAGCTTCACTCATCTTGGTGACCCTCTAACTATTTTGGCATTTTTAATTTTAATGTTGCCACTAATTTGACCATCACGGCCGTCTTCAAATTTGACTTTAATTTCGATAAATTGCTCGTCTTTACCTGCGTATAAAGCATCAATTAAAACGCCATATTTTTCTGCAATAAAACCGCGACGAACTTTACGTGTGCGTGTGAGTTCGTCATCATCTGGGTCAAGTTCTTTGTTTAAAATTAGAAAGCGGTCAATCTGCGCGTGACTCAACATATCATCAACTGACAGGTCTTCATTGACTTGGTCAATGCACTGACCAATCATGACATACACGTCAGCTTGTGACGCTAAATCAATGTACCCAGCGAAACTGATGTTGCGGCGTTCAGCCCAGTTTGCGATCGCTTCAAAATCAATGTTGATAAATGCTGTGACCGTATCGCGTTGATCACCAAACGCAACAGCTTCCTTAATAAAGGGAAAGAACTTCAGTTTGTTTTCAATATATTTAGGGGCAAATAATTTGCCATTTGCCATTTTGCCGACATCTTTAGCACGATCAATAATGCGTAAATGACCGTCGTGGTCAATGATTCCCGCATCACCAGTATGAAAATAGCCTTCATCGTCCATTGACTCGGCTGTGGCATCAGGGCGGTTGTAATAGCCTTGCATCACACTGATGCCACGCACCAACACCTCACCTGAATCGGCTAATTTAATTTCCATTCCCGGTGCGGGTGGCCCAACTGTGTCATATTTGACATGGCCGTCAGGTTGTAAGCACACATACGCACACGTTTCAGTTTGACCATAAAACTGCTTTAGATTAATGCCGATTGATCGATAAAAGCGAAATAAATCAGGGCCGATGGCCTCACCTGCGGTGTACGCGACACGTAAGCGGCTTATGCCTAAAACGTTTCGCAGTGGTCCATAGATCGTTAGGTTGTAAAAACCGTAAACCAGGCGATTTAAAAAGTTGACGGGTTGGCCATCTAATATTTGTGTGCCAAATTTTTTGGCACAATTCATTGCAGCCTGAAATAACTTGCGCTTGATAAAGCCTGCGTCTTCGATGCGAATCATCACTTGCGTTAACAACCCTTCAAACACACGAGGGGGTGCAAAATAATAGGTGGGTCCAATTTCTCTTAAGTCAGACATAACCGTTTCTTTCGATTCGGGGCAGTTTACGGTGAAGCCTGCAGCCATAGCTTGTGCATAAGAAAACAAATGATCGCCTACCCATGCCATCGGCAAGTAAGCCAAAATATTGTCTTTGTAAGTGAGGTTGTCAAAAATACAAGCCTCTTTACCTGCACGCATAAAATTCTGGTGGCTATGCGAAACACCCTTGGGTTTACCCGTAGTGCCTGAGGTATAAAGAATAATAGACAGATCTGTTGGTTGGCTTTTTGAAACCTCGTGCATAAAAAATTTGGTGTGTTCACGATTAAATACTTCGCCAGCTGTTTGAATTTGATGAGTCGAGTGTAAAAACGACTCAACGTAATCAGTCAGACCTTTAGGGTCTTGATAAATTATGGTGTGTAAAGTGGGTACTTGATCTTTAATTTCTAAAAGTTTATCAACTTGCTCTTGGTCTTCAACTACGACAAAACCAATTGCTGCATCGTTTAAAACGTGCACCATTTCTGTGGCAACAGAATCTTGGTAAAGCGGTACAGGTACACCACCTAAGCATTGCGCCGCTAACATGGCTTGATAAAGCCCAGGCCGATTATCGCCAATAATGGCTAAATTCATGCCTCTGTTAAACCCTAGGTTTGATAAGCCGCAACTTAATGCTCTAACCTGCTCTAAGTTCTGAGCCCAAGTTATTTCTTGCCATATACCGAGATATTTCTCACGATAGGCCATGCGCGAGGGAATCGTCTCGGCGTGACGCAGCAACATTTTAGGAAAGGTCTCGGTATTAAAGTCTGTAATCATGTTGAATACGATTTATCATATGAATATCTTTGGGTTGTTTCAATACATCTTTAGGTTGATTCAAAACATCTATTACTTAATAATTTTGATAACAAGCTCGCGTGTCTGAATTTATAAACTTAGCAAGCGTATCGTCTACCGAATCGTTACAGTTGTCATTCAGCCGACAAATTAGGGGAAGTCCTTATGTCACTCGAATTTTTGCTTGCTAACAGCCCTTGGATGCACGGGCTCACTGATGTAGAGCAAAATAAAGTGCGGCAAGATGTGCAAGTTAAAACATTTCCTGCCGATGCTTTTGTGTGCCGTCGTGGTGAAAAAGCCAATCACTGGATAGGTGTAGTCAGCGGTGTTGTCAAAATTAATAATGTTTCGCTTAATGGTAAATCAACCACGTTAATTGGTTTGGCACCCGGCGCTTGGTTTGGCGAGGGGTCGTTACTTAAAGAAGAGCCCCGTAAATATGATGCCATTGCGTTACGTTCGTGTGAGTTAGCTTTGATATCAAAGCATACCTTTATTTGGTTGCTTGACAATAGTATTCAATTTAATCGTTTCTTAATTTCGCAACTTAATAAACGTTTAGGCCAGTTTATTGGTGCCATTGAAAATGAAAGATTGCTTGACGTTGACACCCGTGTGGCGAGATCGTTGGCTACTATGTTTAACGCCTGGTACCCAAAAGAGACGCTCATGCTTAAAATTTCACAAGAAGAAGTTGGGCAACTTGCCGGGTTATCTCGCCAACGTGCCAATGCAGCCTTAAAAACGTTAGAAGAGCACGGCTTAATTCGAGTAAGTTATGGTGAAATTAACATTCTTGATTTAGACGGGTTGAGTGAATTTAACGCCACTCTGCCAGAGAGTAAGTAGTGTTTCAAACATTTAACGCCACTCGGCCAGAAGGTAAGTAGTGCTTCAAACACTTAACGGTTTGCGCGTTTTAGATTTAACGCGTTTGTTACCAGGCCCTGTATGCACATGGCATTTGGCCGCGCTGGGCGCAAAGGTGATCAAGGTTGAAGACACTGGCGCAGGTGACTACGCCCGCACTTTTTTTCAAACTCAAACGCAGCAACAACAAAAACTCGACAGTGTTTTTTACCGCTCAATTAATCATAATAAAACGGTCATTAAACTTGACCTGAAATCAGCTGTAGATAAACAAACTTTCTTAGATTTAATACCCACAGTTGATGTGGTGATTGAAAGTTTTCGTCCTGGCGTGATGACTAAGCTTGGTCTTGACGCGTCGACTTTAATGGCTATAAAGCCTGCTTTGGTTTATTGCGCCATTACTGGTTATGGGTCGTCTGGTCCTTGGCAAAAATTGGCGTGTCACGATATTAATTCAATGGCTTTAACTGGGTTGTTAGATCAAAATCGTGCACCAAACGGTCGACCGACATTGCCCAATTTTCAAATGGCTGACGTCTTGGGTGGTGGCGTATCGGCCGCAATGGGGTGTTTGGCTGCAGCCGGGTGTTCAAGTTAGGGCTATACCTTGACGTCAAGACAGCTTGACGTTAACGTAAATTACTTTACACAACGAATCAATCATCATGACACGAGCTGCACCGCTTGTCGCCGCCACCAAGCGACCCATTTCCAAACGTAGCGCCTCAAAAGCAGCGCAAGCAATGCCAAGGTTAGTCACCGCAACTGAAGAAAAACCGGTTGAAATCAGCATCGCTGAGTTGGCTAAAGAGTTTGATGTGACGCATCGCACGATTCGCTTTTATGAAGATCAAGGGTTATTGACACCTGAGCGTCGGGGTCGGGGCGGGTTAATACGCGTCTATAGCGCAGCTGATCGCACGCGATTAAGACTTACGCTGCGCGGAAAACGGTTGGGTTTTTCATTGTCTGAAATTAAAGAAATTTTAGATATGAAAATGTATCAGCAGCCTAGTGGCCCTTCGCTTCAGTTGAAACGGTTTTTGGCAACCCTGACTCGTCACCGTGAAGCGCTAGAGCAGCAGCTTAAAGACCTAAACGAGCAACTCAAAGAGTTAAGAAGCCACGAAAGTCACTGCCTAGACCTGCTTAAGGGTAAGCCCTAGGTGCTAATTTAGTTGACGTTAACGTTAACGTCAACTAAATTAGCGTTATGTCAGGATCGTTAAACATGACCTCTTTAAGTGCAGAACGCATTCAAGAAATCAAAGATAGCTTTGACCAACAAGGGTTGATGCATACCTTTGGCGCATCATTAACAATGATTAAGCGCGGGCATATTGAAATTTCAATCAAACATTTAGGTCATTTATAAAAGGGATCAATCATGCAATCACTACCCGGTATTGACTTTAACTTAGGCGAAGACATCGACGCTTTGCGCGATACGGTTAGACATTTTTCTGATCAAGAAATAGCGCCCCGCGCTTATGAAATTGACCGAGACGACCAGTTTCCCATGGACTTATGGAAAAAAATGGGCGACTTAGGGGTGTTGGGTATTACGGTTGATGAGCAGTATGGCGGTGCCAACATGGGCTACTTAGCCCACATGATTACATTAGAAGAAATATCACGCGCGTCGGCCTCGGTGGGCTTATCGTATGGCGCCCATTCAAACCTGTGTGTCAATCAAATTGCTCGCAACGGTAACGAAGCGCAAAAACAAAAATATTTACCGAAGCTGGTTTCAGGTGACCATATTGGTGCCTTAGCCATGAGCGAACCGAACGCGGGTTCAGACGTTGTCAGCATGAAATTACATGCCCAAATAGACGGCGATCA
>JBDNHM010000291.1:0-1277 GCA_041688825.1 Burkholderiaceae bacterium
AACACAGTTAGCTTGTCAGAAGTAAACGATGCAATTGATGTGTTTAATAAATCGGGTAACCGTTTTGATGGCGTTATCTTTAACGGATTTATTCCGTCAAGGCTTGGTTACGTTTACGGCTACGGTTACGGCTATAAATATAAATACGGTAGGTACGGTAAAAAATACGGTCGCTATGGTACCTACGGCAAGTACAGCCATTACGACAAATACACCGACGAAAACGAAAAACCATAATACATGTCACAAATTACTTCGCTTCAAAACCTAAAACTTGCCATCATTGGTCTAGGCTACGTTGGTTTACCATTAGCAGTTGAGTTTGGAAAAAAACGATCAGTGGTTGGTTTTGACATTAACGCAACACGTATCAATGACCTTAAAGCAGGTAAAGACGTCACGCTAGAAACCTCACATGAAGAAATCATTAAAGCCAAGCATTTAAGCTTTACTCAAAATATTGAAGACTTAAAAGCCTGTAACGTGTTTATTGTGACGGTACCCACCCCAATAGATCAATACAACCGCCCAGACCTGACGCCATTAATCAAAGCCAGTGAAACTGTCGGTAAAGTACTAAAACACGGTGATATCGTCATTTATGAATCAACCGTTTACCCAGGTTGCACTGAAGAAGACTGTGTACCCATATTAGAAAAGCACTCTGGTTTAATTTTTAACCAAGACTTTTATTGCGGTTACAGCCCAGAGCGTATTAACCCAGGCGATAAAGAACACAGAGTTACCACTATTAAAAAAGTAACCTCTGGCTCTACCCCAGATATTGCTGATTTAGTCGACGCACTTTATAACGAAATCATTACTGCAGGTACTCACAAAGCAGAAAGCATAAAAGTAGCTGAAGCCGCAAAGGTAATAGAAAACACCCAACGTGATTTAAACATTGCTTTAATTAACGAGTTGGCTTTAATCTTTAATAAGCTCGGTATAGATACCGAAGCCGTTTTAAAAGCGGCAGGTAGTAAATGGAATTTTTTACCGTTTAGGCCCGGTTTAGTAGGTGGCCATTGCATTGGCGTTGACCCCTATTATTTAACCCATAAAGCTCAAGCCGTTGGCTATCACCCAGAAATTATTTTGGCTGGGCGCAGATTAAACGACAGCATGGGTACTTATGTGGTGGCTCAGCTCATCAAAGCCATGACCCAAAAGCACCTGCCTATTGCCGGGGCAAAAGTGCTCGTTATGGGCTTAACCTTTAAAGAAAACTGCCCAGATTTACGCAACACACGAGTGGTTGATATCGTGACAGAGCT
>JBDNHM010000045.1:0-7375 GCA_041688825.1 Burkholderiaceae bacterium
AACCTGACGGTGTGCTAAGAGTTGACAGTGCATCATACGAAGCAGTAAACGAAAGGGTTACCCGAGTTCGTGGTGCTGTATGGCAGCCCGCAAGTCAAATCACAGTCAAAATTGAAGGCGCCGAACGCGTTGGTGAACGCGCCATTTTGTGTGCAGGCTCAAGTGATCCGCGCGTTATTGAAAACCTAGCCTTAATCGAACAAGGTGTTCGTGGTAACGTCGCCAGCATCCTCAACGATTTCATCACAGGCTACACCATTAAGTTTCACATTTACGGAACTGGCGCAACACAGATATTTTCCAAATCTAAGTTCAAGAAACCAAGTGAAATTATCTTTTTGGTTGAGTGCTTGGCTAACAATGCTGATCATGCAAAAGCTGTTGCTGGTGTAACTAAACAATACCTACTGCATCATGGTTTTCAAGGGCGACTTTCGACGGGTGGAAATATTGCATTTCCGTTCACACCGCCCGAAATTAATGCGGGTACCGCCTACCGTTTTTCTTTCTATCACGTAATGGAAGTTGACAATATTGCTGAGCTATTCCCAATCGAGATTGAGCAAATTCGAGGCAATGTACAAGTAGCCACCCACGTTTAAATAATTGCTATAAGGTCTAAATAAATAATAAAGGTTAAATAAAAGTTACTGGTTTTAGCAACAAATACATGCAGTGCTTTTTAAACAAAAATTTATAGCATTTTACATGCGTTACAGATTCGACGTGAACTTTTTCAACTCAATTCAGTATTTGGAGATTCAATGAAAACAATAAATGGTGTGACGATGTTTGATACACTTGAAGAGCTCATAAACCCTGCTCACACCGCACTCGTCGTGGTTGATGTTCAAAACGACTTTTGCCATTCAGATGGGCATTTTGCTAAACACGGTAAGAATATAACTACAACACAGGCCACATTAGAATCAACTATAGCCTTTGTTAATCATGCCCAAAATCTTGGCATTCAAGTTTATTTTTTACAGCAATTAACCTTGCCCAATGGTGCGAGTGACTCGCCGGCGTGGTTACGTTTTAAATGTCGTGACGGCAAAAGCTCTGAATATACGCTCAAGGGTAGTTGGGGTGCTGAGTTAATTGATGGCCTTGAAAAAGGGCCAAAAGATGTGCTGATTGAGAAGTTTCGTCCAGACGGTTTTGTAGGAACTTCACTTAATCTTTTACTTAAAGCTAACGGAATTCAGACCACAATTATTTTGGGCACAACGACTGAAGGTTGTGTGGAATCGACTGTACGCGGTGCGTCATATCACGACTATTATGTTGTAGTAGTTAAAGACCTTGTCAGTAGCCCCAATGCTGTACAGCACGAAGGATCAATGAATCTGTTTCAGGCCCGATACGTCATGGCAAATTCACAAGATATTCTTGGCACTTGGGAATCAATAATAAATGAGTGACAATTAAATACTTTTCGCTTTATTTAGATGATTGACCACTACAATCTATAAACTATTTCCCTGATGGTTTTGACTGTCATGTGCAAATGCATTAAGTAGTGTATTGCTTTTTTCTAAAAAAATATAATTTGTTGACGCCGATCCAAAATTAATGGGTCAATATTCAATCGGCGCCAACAATTGGGACACTATTGTTATTAATTAAATAAATTTGAGAGGTCTGGTGTTTGTCGATGCCAGTCTGTTACCTGTTGAAAAGCACAACCAACATGTATAAGAGTCGCTTCATCAAAATGTTTAGCAACTAATTGCACCCCTATTGGTAAACCAATTTCAGATAGCCCTGCAGGTAAGGTCAGTGCGCATGCACCTAAGTAATTTACACCACGGGTGAAGGTTGATAAGGTCATTTCGTACTCGTCAATTTCATCGAGGCGACGAGCCACGATTGGAAGTGTTGGCGTTAGTAATACATCGGCATCGAACATCCATTCTTGCCAGGCTTTACAGGCATTTCGATGATGTTTCAAAGCTTCTATATAGTCTTTAGCGCTAACGTTTGCGCCGCTTTTCACTCTGCTTCGTACTGCATCATTCACAGGGGCATCACTATCATTAACAATACGACCTAATATCTGCCAAGCCTCAGCGCTAATAATCTGACCATTCCTTCTCATTAAATCAGCAAAATCAAAGGGGAATTTACGCTCTAAAATAGTTGCACCTAGACTGCGTAATATATCAACAGATTGCCGAAATGCTACGCTGATGGCTGGTTCAACAGTCAGAGGAAACTGATCTTCAGAGAGCACTACAACACGAACGCCTTTTAGACTGCTGTTTTTCGAAAGGGACTTTCTATAATCTGCTATTGGTACATTAACCGTCGCAACGTCATGAATATCTGCTCCAGCTAAAGCCTGTGTTATTAGAGCCGAATCAGCAACTGATCGAGTCATTGACCCAACGGTATCAAGCGTCATCGAAAGTGGGTTCACACCATAAAGACTAATCAAACCGGGTGTAGTTTTTAGCGCTGTGATTCCAACCAGAGATGCTGGTATACGCACTGATCCGCCTGTGTCTGTTCCGATTGCTGCAGGCGCAAGCCCAGCAGCAACAGCTACGCCAGACCCGCTAGATGAACCGCCAGGGGCTCGGTGGTGCTTCAAGTCCCATGGATTGAAGGGCGTTCCCTGAGTGGGGTTGGTGCCCCAACCACCAAAGGCAAACTCAACCATATGGGTTTTACCCAAAATCACCATGCCAGCAGCTCTTAATCTTTTTACAACTGTTGAAGTCACTATACCGCGACGCGTTGCCCATACCTCTGAACCACAACGACTCAGCTGCCCTTCGATGTCGCAGATATCTTTAATAGCGATTGGCAGTCCGTCTAGTGGTCCGAGACAATGACCACTCGCGCGGCGAAGATCAGATGCGCACGCCTGCTGCATAACTGACTCTTCACATACATCTATGAAAGCGTGTAACTTTGAGTTACCACGTTGTATTCGTTTGAGGTACAGAGTCGACAGCTCTTTTGCGTTGTATTGTCTAGCTGCTATTTCGTTAGAGAGTTCAGTCAAACTAGAAAATGGATTTATAGTCATAGGAAAGATTACGTTCTTAATTTATTTATCAAAGCTTAAGCTCTGTTTTAAGAGCCCAGATAAGCTGCAGTGACTGCCTCATTGTCCATCATTTCTTGCGCCGTACCAGACAGTATCGTGCGACCACCATCAAGTACATAAGCTCGATCAGCAATTTCTAAAGCAAGGTTAGCATTTTGCTCAACCATCAATACTGTTGTACCTTGTTCATTAAGTTCAACAATCAGTTCAAATATCTGCGTCACAATAATCGGGGCTAGGCCCATTGAAGGCTCGTCAAGCAATAATAATGTAGGGCGAGAGGCTAGCGCTCGACCAATAGCCAACATTTGCTGCTCGCCCCCAGACAAAGAACCCGCCATCTGGCGTCTGCGATTCTTAAGAACAGGGAACATCGTGTAAACACGTTCAAAGCTTTCCTGTATTTCAATTTTTGATGATCGCGAGATTGCACCTAACTCTAGATTTTCTTCAACTGTAGAATTTGCAAATACGCGTCTACCTTCTGGTACAAGTGCAATACCCTTACGTACTAAATCGTAAGTTTGTGTGCCATCGATCTGTTCGCCACGGTAATGGATTCGACCTGATAGGGGTTTCATTAAGCCAACAATTGTTTTAAGCGTTGTTGACTTACCTGCACCATTCGTTCCAAGCAAGGCGATTAGTTCGCCTTCATAAACCTTGAAATCGACATCATGCAAGGCTGGTAAAACGCCATAATTTACTGCAATATGTTCAACTTTTAGCAGTTCGTTTGCGGATTCCATGACTCTCACCTAAATATGCACTGATAACTTCGGGGTTGGCACGTATATCGTCAGGGCAGCCGCTAGCTACATGACGACCAAAATTCAATACCGTAATCTGATCGCAAATCGACATAACAACACGCATCTTGTGCTCTACCAACAACATAGTTAAGCCTTGATCACGCATTCGCTTCAAAAGAACAACGACACGATCAACTTCTGTGGGGTTCATTCCCACTAACGGTTCATCTAACAAAAGTATGCACGGTTTAAGTGCTAGGGCTCGAGCAATTTCAATCAAGCGCTGCTCACCATAAGAAAGGCTGGTTGCCAAAGCAGAACTTTTGTCTTCTATTCCGACAAAGCTTAATAAACTCATAGCTTCTTCACGCAATTTGCGTTCGGCTTTTAGATTTCGTAATGTCAATACATCTAAAAGGCTGTAGCCTAGAGATTGATTAAAACCAATTAATACGTTTTCAAGAACAGACATTCTGCCAAATACTCGTATGTTTTGAAAAGTACGGGCTAGACCAGCACCTGCTATGGTGTGCGTTGGCTTATTGGCAAGCTCACGCCCATCTAATAAGATACTACCTTCATCTGGTCGCAAAACGCCCGAGAGAAGATTTATACATGTTGTTTTTCCTGAACCATTAGGCCCGATTAAGCCATGTATTTGACCGGTTGATATATTTAAATCTACATTATCAACGGCAGTTAGTCCGCCAAATCGTTTTGTTAAGCCACGCACTTGCATTAAATCGGACTCGAATAACACGCTCTCTTTCGTTAATGCCGTCATGGTCGATAACCCCGCCCAGCACTGATATTGTTTACTGTCTTTGAGCTGCCAGGAATTAACGAAACAATTCCACCAGGAAGCACCATCATCAACAAAATTACAACGAAACCAAATACTAAATAATAGTAATCATTCAAAATTCGAAGCGCTTCGGGTAAAACATAAACAACAAAAGCACCAATGATAGACCCCCAAATACTCCCAATTCCACCCACCACCACCATGATAAGAATACGAATGGAAATATCGATGGTAAAACTTTCAGGGTTTATATATCGGACATAATGGGCATATAAGCATCCTGCCAAACCAGCGATGCCTGCTGAAATAACAAATACATGAATCTTAGCAACAGTTATATTTACGCCCATACAACCAGCGGCCAGCTCATCATCTCTTAACGCACGCAAAGCACGCCCATAGCCAGAACGAACATAAGCAGCCATTAGCAAGGCAACTGTAGCTACAAATCCCAGCACCATAAAATAATACGACAAGTCACTACTCATTACCCATGAACCAAATCGTGGCCGCGCAATACCAGATATACCTGATACGCCATTGGTAATGAATTCGAGGTTGATTGCAAGTAGATGCAAGATCAAACCAAATGCAATAGTAATAACAGCTAAAAAATGTCCAGATAGTTTCATGGCTGGTACTGCAAGTAATAAACCACTAAGTGCTGTAACGGCAACTGCCCCAACGAGTGAAACGCCAAAGGACACGCCATAGCGGGTAGCAAGTATGGCGGAAACATATGAGCCAATCAAGAAGAACCCTGCATGCCCAAGAGATATCATGCCTGCATAACCACTCAGCAAATTCAAGCTGAGCGAAAGTAAAGCAAAAATACCCACCATCACTGCAATTTGTAGTTGGTAACTTGACAAGGTCATGGGCACAAATATTGCCACCAAGATAAGCGTTGCTACCACCACGGAGAAAGAAATATTTTTCATGGTGTCTTCTTATCGATGTTTGGGAAACAGGCCTTGCGGACGGAACAACAAAATAACAATCAGAACGGTAAACAACACCACGTCTCGATAATCACTAGAAATATAAAAACCGACATAATTATCATGAACGCCAATGAGTAAACCACCAATCAAAGCACCTGGATAACTACCAAAACCGCCAACTACGGCAGCAATAAAAGACTTGATTAACAAAGGCAACCCAAGGTCGGCAGCAACAAATACTAGCGGTGCCATTAAAACACCAGCAATACCTGCCAAAGCCGCACTAATTGCAAAACCAGCACTGACGACACGATCTATTCGAATACCCATTAATGCAGCAGTTTCACGATCTTGTGCGACAGCCCTGAGTGATTTTCCTAATGCCGTTCTTTGTGAAAGCCAGTGAAGCACTAACGCAAGAACAGATACAACACCAATAACAGCTAGCGCTTGCGAAGACATTCTGACGTTTAGAAAGCTTAAGGTTTCGCCGCCTATATAAGTGGGAAAAACCTCTGGTTGAGTTCCCCAAACAAATTTTGCCCCATTCGACAAGAAAATTTGTAGGCCTATGGTCATCATAATAACGGTCAGAGGATCAGCGTCACGCAACGGTCTGACTAGGCCTCGTTCAAACAAATACCCCAAAAATGCTGTTGCAGTAATTGCTATTGCAATCGCTAGCCAAATGTTCAAACCAAAGGCTACGTGAGCTGATAAAGCAAAGAACATCGACAGCATGGCAAACTCACCTTGAGCAAAGTTCACCACTGCTGCCGTGTTCCACATCATCACAAAACCAAGCGCAACTAAGCTATAAAGTGCACCCATTGCAAGGCCGGATATTGAAAGCTGAAGAAACATTATCTATTCCATAACGGCCATGCCGCAAATATCGGTTACTTCGTTGCGAAAACAACTTCGGGTTGAATTTGATCGTTGTAACGAATGATCACTGTATTTGTAATCATGTCACCATTTTTTGCATCAGGCTTATACATACCTTGCACACCCTGCCATTCTGGCATTGCTTTGAGTGTTGCAAGTACCTTTTTACGATCGTTGCCAGCCTTTGCAATAGCTTGTGCGTATAACTTCACTCCGTCGTAATAAACAATTGAGTGTGGTGATGGTTTTTTACCAAACTTAGCTTCGTAATCTGCAACAAATTTTTTGCTGCGCTCGTCAGACATTGACCAAACCCAATTCTGAGGACCAATTACACCCACTGCATCTTGCTCGGCTAAGTTGGTAAAAATATCATCTGCTGCATTAAAAGCAAAAACACCTTTCCAGCCGAGCTCCCTTAGCTTTCTTAAAAGTAAAGCTGCCTCAATTTGAGTACCCCAATTAATCACTACTTCTGGGTTAGCTTCTAAAATACGTGCTGCAGAAGCGGTTAGGTCTCGGTCACCAAACCCATGAGAGACTTCTACTGAAGGCGTTATCTGATATTTGTCTTTTAAGTATTGAATGGCAACATCACGACCGCTTCGGCCTAACTCAACATTGGTTACTGATATGCCTACTTTTTTGACTTTAAGCGTATTAGCGATGTAATCAACAATGGCTATCATCCACATTTGATCATTAGATCGACCACGTAAAATATGCTTGTCGCCTTTGGCCGTTATTGCAGCGCCGATAGATGAAGTTATTTGCGCAATGCCAGCTTCTTCACCTACAAATAGTGACGGTAAAGTAATACCAGTAAAATCTGGTCCCATGAACGCTACGACTTCATCATTAGACACAAGCCGGCGAATTGCATTTAAACCAACGTCGGGTTTGCCCTGATCGTCTACCACCTCAAGAG
>JBDNHM010000292.1:0-1309 GCA_041688825.1 Burkholderiaceae bacterium
ACACGCGCATTTTTACCCAAGACTTTTCTCAGTGAAGCGTCTTCTAAAATGCGAATGGTTTTTTGTGCAACATCGCTTGGTGAAAAAAAATCAACCAGCAAACCAGTTTGTTGATCAACAATGGCTTCTTTGACGGGGTCTGTATCACTTGCCACAATCGAACAACCACACGCCATAGCCTCAAGTAAGCTCCAAGACAACACAAAAGGGTAAGTTAGATAAACGTGAACACGGGAAAGCTGCAATAGAGGTATAAAATATTTATAGTCAATATGACCTAGAAAATGCACTCTGCTTAGGTCAATTTTATCTTTTACCTCATTCAGAAAAGTTTGCTTCCAAGTCTGCCCTTGGGTTGGTTTCGCGCCATAGCTCACACCATCACCACCCACAATCATAATGCGCGCCTGAGGCCGAGCCTGCATAATGCTAGGCAAGGCACGCATAAACGTGTGATAACCACGATAGGGCTCTAAGTTTCGGTTTACAAAAGTAATGATTTCGTCTGCACGGGTTAGGCGATGTGTGCCAATTTGAAGCGCAACCTTTGGGTTAGGTTTCACCAAGTCGGTATCAATGCCGTCGTGCACGACCCTGATTTTTGATCTAAACGGTTCAGGAAAGGTGCTTTTTTGCCATTCAGTAGGTGAAATGCCCGCATCAGCTATATCAAAATGCAAAAAATTATTCACATTTTTCATGCGTAAACGACAAACGTCGCCCTCATCAACCGGCGGAAACTCGGGGTCAAACCCCACATCAGCACCCTTAGAAGAGTAATGAAACTCGCAATAAATGATCAATTTTGCGGTGGGCCATACCTGTTTTAAAAAAAGACTTTCACCCCAACCAGGGTGCGCCAAAATTAAATCGGGCTCGAACCCTTCTTTTTTAAGGTTCATCGCCGCACGAAATGCTGCGTCACCCCGAATAACCTTCGTTTCAGTTTCGGCAACCCAAGGGTGCACATCTTTTGAGCTGCCTTTAGCCGCTTGGTAGCTAACAACACGTAAATTTGCATGAGACGAAACAAAGCTGTTCATCGTGAATGCCGTGACTTGATTTTGCGGGTCTTTCAAAAGCTCAATATAAAGATGCTTAAATTGCCCAGGAAAGTTTTGATGCACAATTAGTATTTTCATTATTTGGCGGTAAGGCTGATTTTTAGAAGCATCGCTGTTCGTGCACTTAAGCGAATTGTTTTTATAGAATTAATCACTGCTGTCCGGTTTAACCGTGTTAATTTTTAGTAAGAACTAATACTGGCGTGGCCTAGAGGTCGATTTTATTTGGTGCCGATTTGAACACA
>JBDNHM010000293.1:0-2132 GCA_041688825.1 Burkholderiaceae bacterium
CCCAAGGGATTTTTTTACCTGTTAGCACCCCATCGAAGCTCCCAGTTAGGCGTTTGTATTGACCGTACATATAACCAATTTCACGACCACCAACCCCAATGTGCCTGCTGGAACATCAGTTGTAGGACCAATATAACGATAAAGCTCGGTCATGAAAGCTTGACAAAAGCGCATAATTTCATTGTCTGACTTACCTTTAGTATCAAAATCACTCCCTCCTTTGCCACCGCCAATTGCAAGGCCTGTGAGTGAGTTCTGAAAAATCTGTTCAAATCCTAAAAACTTAATAATACCGCCGTATACGCTTGGATGAAAACGGATACCTCCTTTATACGGACCAAGCGCAGAATTGAATTTGGTGCGATAACGTTTATTAACCTGCACATGGCCATGATCATCGACCCACGCTATACGGAAAATAATTTGACGTTCAGGTTCTACAATACGCTCGATAATGCTATTTATTTATATTTTGGATATTTATCTAGCAACGGTCGTAACGAAGTTAATACTTCATCAACAGTCTGATAAAACTCATACTCTGCAGGACCCGTTTTTTCAATCTAGCTGTTGTTTCTGCTACATAAAGCATGCATTGCTCCCTAAGTCTAAAATTGCACCAAAGTAGGGATAATATAATACAGTGCATGAAAATAGAACGAAATAATCATTGTTAGTCTTTACTTAACTTTACGGAATTAGTAGAGGCGCAAATGATTTTGCATATAATCGGTATTGAAAATATCTACAGGTAATTGTTTTATTGAAGTTTAATCTTAACTTTTCTATTGAATTGTCGAAGTCCAAACATAGCAGCATATGTTTTTATCAGAGCTAGTCTAAAATTGGATGCTAATTATTTTGTGACATAACTAACACGTCTTGCTCAAAACTCCCTTTTCGCAGGCTCAAATCCAGCTCTGACCAATAGATTTAAGTTATTTTTACACCTGCTGAAAGTTACTAGTGACATACTCCTGTTAAGGGTGCTGTTCAGAGAGGAATCGGTCTTTAGAACGTTTGCGGCAACGTAGAGTAATTTATATCTTAAAGCAAACAGCTAGACTGCCACAAATAAAGCTGGCATTTGTCAATGTACGCTTTGGGGACTTTTGAGATAATCACCAATCTGAAATGAATTAATTATAAATGTCTACTTTTGCCACTGTATTACTCTCTATAAACTTTTTCAGGATTTTCAAAGTAAAGTCTCAGTTAGGTTAGGTACTGTGCATTCCTTTCATCCTTGGGTTTGTTCAATCGATAGAAATTTAACATCGAGCTTTAGCAATAAAGTTTCGGCAAAATAGCTCGGTTTAGTAGATTTAGAAAGCTAAAATTTGGAAAATTATCCAGAAATCTTGCGTTTACTCCTCCATCAAATCGGTACTGCTTTGGATTGAAAATCTGCGTGTCGCAGGTTCGATTCCCGCTCCGGCCACCAATATTTAGAAAGCTCAAAGAGATGTGGGCTTTTTTCATTTTGAAATTAGAATGCATTTCTATAAACTGTTGATGACGCAACTATAAACGCTTACCATCATAAATGGTACAGCCATTACAGTGAATGGTCACTGAGAGCAGCCTACAGCTAAACCTTACTCATCGTACCAATCTGAATAAGCAAGTTATTGGATTTAAATGAAAATCATTGTTTACATATTAGCAACACTATTTAGTCTAGCATCAATAAATGCAGATGCTTCAACAGCAACTGCGAGAAAAGAGAAGAGCAACGTCAATCCTAAAAAATTAACTCGAATAAATCCAGCATATCTTATTGAAATTGGCTACCCAACTATTACAATGGCGATCAATTCAGTTAAAGAGCGTGAAGATACTATTTTAAAAGCGAATAACAAACCATTCGGCTGGCAAGAGCGATCTGGTCCTTGGTATGTTATTAAAGAAGGCAATTATATTGAATGGGCATTTACCGAAGGCGGGCATTATGCACACCCTAGTGTAATTAAACGAATCATAGATGTAGGCTCCACAGATCACGTGAATGTAGATATGGCATTTCAATGCGAGGCTGCTCATAGAGACGGTTGTGTTAAATTATTAAATGAGTTTAAAGAAGTTAAAAAACTCATCTTTAACGTATATAGAAAGAAATTCATTACAAGCCC
>JBDNHM010000046.1:0-4306 GCA_041688825.1 Burkholderiaceae bacterium
GATAAGGGTTCGCCGTTCATTTCCCAAGCCAATATGGCATCTTGCATAGCAACTAGGGGCATAGAACGTTCAACGATGACTGCATTAGGGTCAATGCCTGCAGGAAGAACTTCGCCGCCTGTTCCAGTCATGTAAACCATGCCTTTGGAAACACCACCCAATGATTTAACCAGATCACGTACAGGTACACCTGCCCACATGACACAGCCCGCAGCCCCGGTTTGCCACTGGGTACCACTTAATTTTCCGGGGAAAAAGCCACGGCCGTTACCTGAGCATTGCAACACTGTTGCTAACACTTCAAAACCCATCGACTTTAAATCGCTTACGGTAAAAGTTTGTGGTTTACCAACACCCTCAACGCTCACCTTCCAGGCGTTTACATCGCCAATTTGGGCGACTGTTGGCTCGGGTAAATTATTACGAATAAAAAGGCGATTACTTGGGGTAATAACGCTCGTACCAATGGCAGAACGTTTTGTTTCAATTGTTCGAGGGGTATGAATGATGAAGTCATCAGCATTTTTCCAGCTGACATAGGCGGGCATTGTCTTGGCAGCGCCTGCAGCAGGGGCAGCCTGCTGTGCTGAGGCTAATGTTGGTTTTAAGCCCGCTGCAGCAATTAGGCCGGCTGTAGCGCCGAGCATTTGTCGACGTGAAATTTGAATAGGGTTTGTCATTATTACCTCTGTAGGTAAACATTATGGGAATATTTTTTTATTTTAATCTAAAAGTCAAACAAATTAGAAATAACAAAAAAAAGATTGCATTGCTTGCATGGTCTACCTTGGCCTTTTCACTGCCTGACCTTCAAGTTGTGGGCAGTTTTCCCGAAATGACGGGGGCAGTACCTTAATATTGCTTGATTCATTAAGGAGTTTAGTCAAATGTTCGATCTTATTGTTATTGGGGGTGGTTCGGGTGGTGTTCGTGCGGCCAGAATTGCCGCGCAGTATGGCGCCAAAGTGGCGCTCATCGAGGCATATCGAATGGGTGGCACTTGTGTCATTCGAGGTTGTGTTCCCAAAAAGCTGATGGTTTACGCCAGTAGGTTCCCCATCGAATTTGAGGAAGCGGCCGGTTTCGGTTGGAA
Organism: Burkholderiaceae bacterium; assembly: GCA_041688825.1. Lineage (GTDB taxonomy): Bacteria > Pseudomonadota > Gammaproteobacteria > Burkholderiales > Burkholderiaceae_B > Algicoccus. Next base: position 1,094 of record JBDNHM010000046.1, read on the forward strand.
ATTGAGCGCTGCCGAGTTTGATTGGACAAACCTTAAAAGTCGTCGCGACCAAGAGGTGTCGCGCCTTGAGGCGATCTACCGCAAGAACCTTGAGAATGCGGGTGTTCAAATTTTTAAGGGCCGCGCTCGGTTGGTCTCAGCAACTGAAGTCTCAATTGGTGAAGATCAGGTTCTGACCGGCAGCACCATTCTGATTGCCACCGGCGCAACACCCGTTACCGACACGCAGATTAAGGGCCATGAGCTGTGCATCGATTCTAATGATTTTTTTGAGCTAAACCATCAACCTAAACGCGTGCTCGTGCAAGGTGCCGGTTACATCGCCTTGGAACTGGCTTGTGTATTTCAGAACCTCGGGTCAGCGGTGCATGCTGTTTATCGAGGCGAGAAAGTCTTGCGAGGTTTTGATGTCGATTTGCAGCACCACTTGGAACATGAACTTGTTCAATCTGGGCTTGTTCTGCACCCCAACACCAAAATCACTGAAGTGCAAGCAACCCCTGGCGGCTTGAAGGTGAGTTTTGATGATGGCAATAGCATTGAAGTAGACGCCGTGCTCAAAGCGATTGGGCGCAAGCCAAACGTTGAAGGCCTTGGGCTACAAGCAGTTGACATCCACCTTGACCACCAAGGCGCTATTCCGGTAGATGCGCATTCGCGCACGGTTATTCCTAATATTTACGCCGTCGGCGATGTTACCAATCGTGTGAATTTGACCCCGATGGCTATTCGGGAAGGCCAAGCGTTTGCAGACACGGTATTCGGTGGCCGAGACGTCACGGTTGACCACACGCTTGTGCCAACCGCGGTGTTTACCACCCCAGAGATGGGCACAGTCGGCCTGACGGAGGAACAGGCGCTTGCCAAGTTTCCAGAGCTTGACGTCTATATTGCGCATTTCCGACCAATGAAGGCTACGCTGTCTGGACATCATTCCAAAATGTTTATGAAACTCTTGGTTGAGCGTAAAACCGACCTAGTGGTCGGGTTCCATGCCATGGGCCCTGATACGGGCGAGATGGCGCAGTTGATGGGCGTCGTGCTTCAAGCTCGGGCAACCAAATCAATGCTCGATGCGACTTTGGCGGTGCACCCGACCGCGACCGAGGAACTCGTCACCATGAGAAAACCGACACGACAACATAACCTGATTTAGCTGTATCTGCGTAAGCCAGACTGTTTCGCCCACTAGCCGTACCTGTACCGTCTGATCGCTAAAATCGAAGATGATGATTCTATTCACGGTGAAGAGCCGAAGTTGAATCGAAGCTGATGTCGCTGAAGCGATAATCCTCGAACCGAAGAGGACGAGTCGCTGATTGTATAGTTATAACAGTTTTGGACGTACCGACAGACTCTGGATAAAACGTGGTGCCCGGGGCCGGACTCAACAGCCGCATGAATAAAGGCTTTGCGTGGGTTTGGGGAATAATTTTCGTTCCCCACAAAAATTTCACTTCGTTGTCAGCAGGGCGCAACAGGGCCAATCGGGGAAATCTGGTTAAATTGGTCCTGTAAGCCTTTTCCAGCAGGCGCTACAACGACAAAAAGAATCAAGATTGCAGCCTGGCCGCGATCTTGAAGGCTCCGAGATGGAGCGATGAAGACAAAGTAATGAATCAATAAAAAGTGATAAAAATTACTTTTGTAATGGTATTAAATGTATATAATGGTATCGATGATATCAATAAAGCAAAGAGGTGTCACATGGCAAACGTAAACGTCAGAAATATACCCGACGAGGTGCATCGGGCGATCCGAATTCAGGCGGCCCAACACGGGCGTAGCACCGAGGCTGAAATACGCGAGATATTAGAGCGCGCAGCTAGGCCCGATGGTCGCGTAAAACTGGGCTCATTTTTAGCCTCTATTGCCCGCGAAACAGGTGGGCTAACCGATGAGGAACACGCTTTGTTTGAGCGCGCGCGCATGACGTCTGCGGCCCGTGCGGTGAGCTTTGAATGATTCTGCTCGACACGAACGTGATTTCAGAGCCGCAACGCCAAAAGCCCAATACTCATGTTTTAGAGTGGATCGATGCGCAAGCGCTTGAGACGCTTTACTTGTCAGTGATCACGGTAGCTGAGTTGCGCGCAGGTATTGCGCTATTGCCCATGGGCAAGCGTCGCACCACTTTGCATGACAATTTAGAAAATCGTTTGTTGCCCATGTTTGCCAATCGGGTGTTGTCATTTAATATGGCTGCTACGAAAACGTATGCTCAATTACTGGCCAAGTCACGTGCTGCTGGTTTGGCGATTGAAACGGCGGACGCCTTTATTGCAGCGGTCGCTTTATCCAATAGTTTTACGGTAGCCACCCGAGAAACGGGGCCTTTTGAAGCGGTAGGCCTGCACGTCATCAACCCATGGGCGCAGTCTTAAAGACTAAGGTTTAATAAAGGCTTTGCGTGAATTTGGGGAATAATTTTCGTTCCCCACAAAAAATTTCACTTCGGTGTCAGATGGGCGCAACAGGGACAATCGTGGAAATCAGGTCAAATCAGGCTTGTAAGCCCGTTCTCTATACAGTGTCGACTTTGCCATCATATTATAGGTGATTGACGGGTACGACTTGATCGTGTTCGACGTTGCGAAAGATGTGCCGCAACCCACTCTTCAATATCAGTGCGTCGCCATATCGGATTGCTACGTTTGCTCATCACCGTACTACACCTCGCTCAAGAGGTTGGCAGGCCAGATAACATTTAGACTTACAGGGTTCGGACTCTTTTCAATATGCCCATCAATGAAGTCACCGTTACATTGCCTCTGATTGGGAACTCTTCGTTACCCGAGTACACCACGAATTTTTCTTCGAATGGCAAGTCCTCGCTTGCGGTAAAAAAACCGCGCTCAAGTTTTGGAGTACGGCTTGCCTTGATTTCAATCGCCCAAAGTTTGTTTGGCGCGATTTCGAGAACAAGGTCGATCTCGGCGCCGTCAGCCGTTCGGTAAAAAAACGGCTGAACATAAGCGGGGAGCAGATTCAGGATAGATTCAATCACGAACCCTTCCCAGCTTTTGCCGTAAATGGGGTTACCGAGCAATTGGTCGTTGTCCGCGATGTTTAACAATGCGTGTGCCACGCCGCTGTCGCGCACGTATACCCGTGGCATTTTGACCAAGCGTTTTTTTACGTTGCCAGCCCATGGCTGCAAGCGCCGCACTAGCAGCAAATCAACCATTAGATCGAGGTATCGACTAATCGTTA
>JBDNHM010000294.1:0-4882 GCA_041688825.1 Burkholderiaceae bacterium
ATTTATTCCTTCAGAACTTCTATCACGTCTGAACTCGCTTCCAAAAAGAGTCGTCCAATAACGACGTGCTCCTTGCGCCTCGACATTATCAGGGTCGCCACTTCTTACTTTAGGTACCAACGCAGTTAGTGGTATGGAAGGCAATCCAGCAGACTCTAATACAGATGCTTGTTGTATCAGTTTGGCGCAAACAATTTCACCCCACAGCCTTTTTTTCAGTGGTAGTTTCGCTGCTATCTGTAACTCTATTCGTTTTGATTGCTCAAAATTACCTTCAATTGGCAACAACATACCAACGGCATTATGGTTGCTGGCACAAAGCACAAAAGGCACACTACGTTCTGAAAGCGCTACCAACAAATTATTGGTGTAGCTTAAGCCATAAGCATTTGCAACGACAGCTAAGATATCATCTAACGGAATGCGACCTAATTCATTACGATCACCCTCTGTATCGCGCACGACCATAAAACCACGATATGCAGATAGATGTCTGTTATCTTCAGCAATTTCAATAATGCGGCCCAACATGTCAACTAACCCGCAAAACCTTTATCGCGAACCTCACCAATGGGTGAGATAGTTATCTGCCTAGCATTAGCTGATTTTAATGAACCGGCCATTTTAGATATGTATTTAAATGCATCAGTTTTATCTCTATTTCTAGCATCAACGTTAGCCTCACTCAAAGGTGAAAAAAACATTTGTCCGCTTCCAGAGATTGTGGCGATTTTCATAGTTTTTGTTTGTGAATCAACATCAAAGCGCAAAGTGTCACCTATCATCAGCCTCATAATTAACACTTTGCCATTTAAGCTTAGTTTTGAATGCTTCAAACGTTCAATGCCCTCATGCCTGACTACTTGATACGCTTGGAAAGTTGAAATAACCTCGCTAACCCATTTGCCGTCGTCTGTCTTGAATATTTCGATGCAATAATTGCTATCACCTTTGTAGCCTTTGTACGGTCGAGGGAAACCATCTGGCAAAGTACCATGACGATTCATCGCTTTAGTGCTAGATATTTCAATAACTTTAAGATTCGAGTCTTCTCTTGTACGTATTCCGTCAACAACTTTATGCGTTCGCACGATGCCGTCACCCAGAAGGCCGTATGCGGTATCGTTATGCATGGCACCCTCATGGCCATGATCAGGCTTATGGCTAACGTAAATTGCAGCAATAGCTCGGGCAACATGCTCTCTGTATGTTTCCCACGGTAAAGGCATGTTTTCAACAAGTCGTGTCAAATTTTGTTCTCTAGCGCTTGCACTGGCACGTGAAAACTTTTGCAACATACCTTGATCTGTAACGGCAATTACACACGCATCTACTGCATGATGTCGATGATCATTTCGATTCTTTTCGCCCTTTAGACCCAGTATGTCATTAAGTCCAAACTTACTTCGTAGCATTGCCGTCATCTGACCGGGTATCACCCTTGTTGCTTGTGGGCAAATTAGGCTCATATACTCACGCGCTACCCGGCTAAGATGTCGCGTGTCATTTAGTGCACGTGCTAAAAATGTTTTGTCTTCACGAAGCCAATGTTGATAGCCATCATCACCGAATCGATAGCGCTTATTTTTTGGCATTTTTTCAGCTCTTGATAAGATTTCTTCGTACTTCCAACCTTGCCTCAAAAAGTCATCTTTTGCCTCCCACGGAGTTCTATTTCCTTTGACTCGGTTGGCTTGCCGCATAGCAACAGTTTTATTGTTTATGCCATCATCTAAAGTTTGTGAGAATGGCAAGATGTGTTCTATTTCTACCTGATCTGAAAGCAACATATGAACACTAATTTGTACACCGCTGTAGGGACAACGACGATCAGCAATATCGTGACTTAACTCTTCCCACATAATCATTTTTTGAATGTCTGCCGAACGGACTCTCTCAGTCGATATATTCAAAGCTGATGCAATATCAATCTTGAAACGCTCATTTCTTCTTTGATTTTCAGCTTGGCGAAGATTGTCTTCTTTACGTTGCAACTGACTTTGCTTTAAGTCCCTTGCCAATTCAACGATGACCTCACTTGGATGACCATATCGTTTAAGTAACGAATTTACCACCACGCGAATTTGATTTAAACCGATGTGAACTGTTGGGTTGGCAATTTTACCGAAACGCTTTTCAGGATGGTCTTCAGGAACACCCGTGCCAAAACCCACATGTCGTTGCAAGTACTCACCGTAGTAAGGCAGAGATGGTAAAATCTCACCCGTTGATGCATGGCTGATGTTGCTATGATGTTCAAACCCAGCGGATATGACTGCTTTGTCGAACGTAATAACGCTTTTTTTCAATTCGGGAAGTATTCTTTTTAAGGCCTTTACCCCAAGGCTTCCGTACCCTTCTGGTAAAGATGTGTTGGCAATTTTTTCAGCCCGATCTTCAGGCAAGTTGAATTCATTTTGTAACCACGCAATAAGACGGGTCTCATTTTCCTCGTCAATGAGCTTCTCAACAATTTCGTCTTGTCTATCGAGGGTAAAGTTAAACCACTCGAGCCCAAAATGATCTGTTTTCGATAAAATAGCATTAGTGGTATTGCCCTTTAGCTCTTGTCTTTTTGGGTCTTCAAAATTAAATTGCACAGTCCCACTTAGATCCAACAAACGTTTAATTTGTGTAAAAGTACGCTTGCTGTTTGCCTCTAGTGCTTCCACAAGATTATTGCGTTGATCTAAGGTCAAAGGACCTTCACTAAGCCCCTCGCCAAGGATTCGAAGATTATTCACCTCTTGGTATATGCGGAATTGTTGCACGCTGGGTAAAGCGAGTGGTGCACGCTCTTCGTCAGGCATTAATGTACATCTGCCAGGCCTAACTGGTTTTAATGGCCGCTGATGAAGCAAGCAATCTTTTAAATCAGCGCGAACAAGTTCTGAAAATAATGCGGGGTTATAGTTGCTTTGCACGTGCCAAAGTGCATCAAACTCAGCCTCTATCATCCCCCTATCTATGTATAAGTCGTAGCTCTTATTTATTTTTATTTTTCCGTTTTCTTGCTTAATCGGTGTCTGCCGATATCTAGCACGAACGGTTTGACCACTTGTATGGCGTTTGTAAAGCCATTCACCAACAGTTTGACAACCATCAGTTTGTATTGCTAGCTTTAGGCCTTTAATAGCGTTTTTTAACGCACTACTGTCGTTTTCTTTCTTATCAGTTTTGCGGTTGCTCTTAAAGCCACGGCGTTGATTAATATGAAATAAAGCGCGCGCAAACTCGCCAGGCGTTAGAGCTTTCGTTAAACCCCTAGACCGAAGCTCGTAGGGGTCAAGTATTTCAAGCTTTTTTCGATCGTCTTCATTCGATGGAAAGAAACCATAACGTGTTAAATAATTCATCATGCGTGCTTTACGCTTGAGTAAACGATCACGACGTCGTCTCATAGCTCGAGCCTCTCGTCTTGTTACCGCCAATGATGAACCGTCCTTTGGGTTTCGGCCATCACTAAAAATTCGTACACCTGCTTTGATAACGGCATTGGGTTCGTTACTTTCGTTTAGTCGAACCATTGCCCAGCCTAAAGATGTACTGCCAAGATCTAGAGCAAGCCTATATCGCATTTTTGTCATTGCTGCCTCTTGAAATATTTGCGTACTTTTTGAAAATTTTATGATATAGTTAAACATATATTTGATTGAGATATGCGCTCTGAACGCTAACAAGCTGAAAGATGCACCAAATGAAAAGCCGCACATGTGCGGTTTTTGTTTTTTTTCTCAACAATATTTACACTTTAAATGGGTGAGTGTCTCACCAGGTGACACACATTGGAATACGCAATAGATGTATAGAGGCTTTTAAAGTTTAATTAATTGGAACATGCGAACTGATCGAAACAGTTACTGAAATAAAAAGCTCTCGCTCCTCAATGCGCCGAGAAGTAAGCCCAGCCATCACATTGCCACCAGATCGATTCCAGCGCAAAAATTGATCTGCTGCGCCTGTAAAGTCATGCGCGTTAATCATCTTGAGTAGCGTTGACTTGGAAAAATTACCTACACCAACGTTAAAGACAAAGCTAACCAAAGCATCAAACTGATTTTGTGATAACGGCCATGTAACATATGTGTTGATTGCCTTCACAGCTATTTGCAGGTCTTGCAAAAGCAGGTTCCCTGCTTGATACTCATTAGCTATATCTCCATACTTAACCTTATTCGTATGTCCGTATCCAATCGTGTAAGGCTCGCCACCCGTTCCCGGGTCTGGGTATGCTTTGGCGCTAAAACCTTCGCATCGCTTAAGCATCTTGATTAAATTTTCACTTGGTTGCATTGTTAATCCGGTGCGTCAATATTGTTTTTATTAGTTTGTGGCAGCTTGATGTCCTCAGATACCGATCTGACGTCCCGAGCCATATCTACGATGTCGTAACCCTGCCTCTTTGCAAAGAACCGGGCCATCGCACCGAACAGAGACCACGCAGAAAACCCCAGCAGGAACGACACGCCCCACAGTTCACCCGCCGACTGATTCTTAGTGACGTAGGCGCCCACCAGTTGAGTCAGCATGTTGCTTACCATCACGGCTACAGTGAGACGCACCAAGGCGTCTGGTATGTTTTCAGGGCGCATGTAAACGAACATGCAAGCTCCGCCCCAGAACCCACCAAATAGGGTCAAAAAGTGCAGGTTATTAACTAGCAGTTCAAAACCCATTAAATTACCCCTGACTAAAGTCAATAACGAATGGGGTCTCTGGTAGATAAGGTGTGTCAATGCCTGTGCCCTCGGTCCAGCGGCATACACGAAGAAAATACTTTTTGTTCACAAGGGAACCGGCGTTGAAATAGAAGTACCCATCGTCGCGTAATTCGCCGCCAGTTAAAGACTGACCGGACGTAAATTCCGGGTTGACAGAGACG
>JBDNHM010000047.1:0-33348 GCA_041688825.1 Burkholderiaceae bacterium
AGAATCGGCCGTGTGGCTTTGGCTGATCTTGAACCCGGTTATTGGCGCTATTTAAGGGCCGATGAATCATTTTGATTGGCCGTTAATGCTGTAATTTGCCGCATCATCAACACCCAACGTATCGCGTAGCCAAGGCAAAACCTTTTGCATTGCTACCCGTAATGTATAGGGTGGGTTAAGCACAATAACGCCGCTGCCATACAAACCTAGGCCTTCTTTGGGCGGCTTTGAAATCACAAGATTCATGTCAAGCCAGTTATTGGGGCACACTTTAGACAAATGTTTAGGTAATTGTTGCGCATCTAAGCGTTGCACAATAGGGTACCAAATCATAAAACAACCCGTTGGAAAACGTGCCACAGCATCTTTAACCGTGTGTAAAACGTATCGATAATCTTGCTTATTTTCGTAAGAAGGGTCAATCAGCGTAATGGCGCGGCGCGAAGTAGGCGGCATGAGCGCTTTTAGGGCTAAAAACCCGTCTTCTATTGACACATGCAACTGGCGCGGCCTAAGCGTACCAATCTTAGATAAATTACGCTTTAAGATATCAGCTTCAACAGGCAACATTTCAAATAACTTGACGCGGTCAATAGGCCTAATCAAGCTTAGGGCGACCCAAGGCGAACCCGGGTAAAAATCAAGCGATTCGTTTGGGTTAATCTCTTTTATGAGTTCAATATAACGGTTGACGGGTTCAGGCATATTTTTTGCAGCCATCACACGGGTAATACCACCCAAATATTCTTGTCGAGCATTGGCCCAATTGCCCGTTAAATCGTACACCCCTGCACCGGCGTGGGTGTCAACGTACCAATAAGGGCCTGGTTTATCGTTAAAGTATTCAATAATTTGGCTCAAAACGATATGTTTAAGTACATCGGCATGATTGCCGGCGTGGAATCCGTGGCGGTAACTAAACAAGCAGATACTCCGAGATTAATATGAAAAGGGTTTAGGTGAGTTAACCACCTCTATTTGACTGAGCAAATGGTACACTTTACCGGTTGATTCTAGGGGTTAATACCGCTCATATGTTTGATTTTATTCGCAACCACAAACGTTGGATGCAGTTCGTTCTGCTTCTACTGATCGTACCTTCATTCATGTTTTTTGGTGTTGAAGGTTACTCTAGTTTTATGTCGAGCGAACCTGATATAGCCGAAGTTGACGGTAAACCCATCACGTTAGGTGAGTTTAACAATGCCCGCCGCGACCAACTTGAACAATATCGTCAGATGTTGGGCAGTCAGTTTGACCCCGCTGCTATCGACACCCCAGTTTTTAGGCAAGATCTGCTTAATACATTAATTGACCAACGTGTATTAGGCGCAGCAGCTGCGCGAGGCCGCTATAGCGTGTCAGACGATGCCTTGCGCAACACGATTGCCGCTATTCCAGCCGTTCAAGTTAACGGTCAATTTTCACCCGAGCGTTATCGTCAAGTGCTGGCTTCGCAAGGTCTTACGCCCAATGACTTTGAGTTAGGTTTGAGGCGCGATTTAGTGCTTCGGCAGGTGCTGGGCCCCATTGGTGTGACTGCCTCTGCGCCCCTCGATGTAACCACGAAATTGCTGAATATTGTGTCGCAAACACGAACCATAGCAATACGCGAATTTAAAGCTGAACAGTTTGCTAACACTATAAATATTACCGATGAACAAATAAAGTCATGGTATGACCAAAATGCACAAACCCTAAAAGTGCCTGAATACCTCACCATAGACTATGTGGTTCTTGACGAAGACGCCGCATCAAAAGACATTAAAGTGTCGGCTGCTGAAATTGAACACTACTACGAACAAAATCAAACGCGTTATTCGCAGCCCGAGCGTCGTCGCGTAAGCCATATTTTAATTGAAGTCACGCCCGACGCTGACACAGTCAAGCGGCAAGCCGCTTTAGCCCAGGCAAATGATTTGTTGGTTCAAGCAAAAGCTGACCCAAGCAAATTTGCTCAGCTTGCTCGCGATTTTTCACAAGACCCTGGCTCTGCTCAGCAGGGTGGTGATTTAGGCTGGATATCGAGATCAACATTAATTCCCCAAGTTGAAGACGCTGTTTTTAAGTTAAATAAAGGTGATATCGGTGGTGTCATTGAAAGCCCGTTTGGTGATCATGTTATTTACGTAACAGATATTCAAGCCCCAACGGTTAAACCGCTTGACCAAGTGCGCGGTGATATTGAAAACGAAGTGCGGCGCCAAATGGCTTCAAAGCGGTTTGCTGATTTAGCCACGAAATTAAGTAGTGCCGTTTATGATCAACGTGACAGTTTGGCGCCTATTGCAAAATCACTTGGCTTAACACTTCGCCAAGCGACAGGTCTTTCAAAAGAAGGTGTTTTACGTGCTGATCTTTTACCGCCAGGCACCACAGTTGTTGATATCAAACAGCGCGAATTGCTTGATCAAATGAAAGTTCGCCAAGCCGCCTTTTCTAACGAGGTTTTAAAAGATCGCTTAACTTCAGGTGTGATTGAAATTTCGTCTGATACGATGTTGGCCATTCACGTTACTGCCGTTCAACCGCCTGCGGTGCCCCCATTGGCACAAGTAGCGGAAAAAATTCGTATTATTATCAAACAAGAAGCAGCGGTTAAATTAGCTCGAACCCAAGGTGAAAGTGTCTTGGCAGCGCTGCAGTCTGCTAAAAATACAGCAGAGGGTTTTGGTGCCGTTCAAACCGTGTCACGTCAAAACCCGCTTGATTTGTCTGCTAATGAATTGGCAACTGTTATGACAGCGAATATCAATACCCCGCCTGTTTTTGTTGGGGTTAATTCAGCTAACGGGTTCCGAATTATTGAAATTACGGGTGTGTCAGCGGGCGTACAAGCCGATGCTGCGCAAATTAATCAATTTCGCCAACAGCTTTCACAAGCCTGGGGTAACGCGCAAGAACGAGCAGCTTTAAGTATTTTGCGTACCCAATATGGTGTAAAAATTAAGCCTGAAGCAGAAGTTGTGATTAAAAATAATTAATTCTACAAAATTGAACGTTTCATCAAGTTGATTAAGAACCTTTCATCAACTTGATCAAAGTAGGCCAGACATTGTTTAAAATGATATCTTGTGCGGCCTCGTTTGGGTGAATATTGTCGCTAATAAATAGATCAGGGCGGGTTTCTAAGCCTGCCAAAAAGAAGGGTATTAAAGCGCTATGTGTCGTTTGTGAAATGGTTTCATACATTTTTTTAAACTGATTTGTATATTGTTCACCGTAGTTTGGCGGTATTTGCATGCCGGCTAAAACAATTTTTGCACCCGCCGCTTGTGCAAGCTTAATCATTTTGGTTAAGTTTTGTTCACTGACTGTTAGTGATAAGCCTCGTAAAGCGTCGTTACCGCCCAGTTCAATTAAAACGATATTTGGTTGATGTGACTTCAGTAAAGCGGGCAGTCGAGTTAACCCGCCACGAGTCGTGTCACCGCTGATGCTCGCATTGATAACTTGCACGTTGATATTTTGTTGTATCAACTTTGTACGTAGCAACTGAACCCAACCGGCGTTGCGCACAATACCGTACTCTGAAGAAAGGCTGTCACCGACAATTAAGATCTTTGGTTCCTGCACACTTGCTTTGTCTGTTGCGGTATTCACACTTGGTGCAGCAAATACCTGCGTTACAAAGGTCAAACTGAGCCATATACACAAGAATATGATGTGAATGAGTTGGTAGGGTTTTTGCAGATAGATATTCATGTCATGCCAAAATATAAAATAGGTAAAAAATTTTACCCATTACGTTTTTAAAAAAGTATGAGGTTTTCAAATGAAAACTTTATTGACTTATTCTTCAACAGCCTAAAGTTTTAGGTACTTCAAAACTAAAGATTATGAATAGCCCCCTTATTTCTCAGCCTAGCCAAGCCATTCGTGTCAGTGCCTTAACCAAAAAGGTTTCTGACGCAGGTGGTGAACTTATCATTCTAAACAATATTAGTTTTGAAGTGACAGCAGGGGTATCAATGGCTATAGCTGGTGCATCGGGCTCTGGTAAGTCAACTTTACTCGGCCTTCTAGCTGGGTTAGATGTTCCCACCTCAGGTTCTGTGGAATTACTTGGGCAATCTATTTTTAAATTAAACGAAGATGGTCGCGCTCATTTTCGTGCACAACATGTTGGTTTCATTTTTCAGTCGTTTCATTTATTGCCCCATTTAACAGCCCTAGAAAATGTCATGCTGCCCCTTGAACTTGCAGGTTTACCCGCACGTCAGGCCGCTTTATCTGTGCTGGAAGCAGTCGGTTTGACACATCGCATTAATCATTACCCTGCAACCCTTTCGGGCGGTGAGCAGCAACGGGTTTCGATTGCGCGCGCTTTTATTGTGAAACCAGCGTTACTTTTTGCTGATGAACCCACGGGCAGCTTAGATGTGGTGACGGGCGCAAAGATTATTGATTTAATGTTTAATTTACACAAAACCTACGGCACAACATTAATATTGGTTACGCATGACACCTCGTTGGCTCAACGCTGTGACCGTACGATTCACATTCAAGCAGGCGAGCTTTTGGTTGCTTGATTGCGCCATTCGTACCAGCCAATACCGGCGCCGCTCGCACAAATAATACCGATACCCATCCAGGTTGTCGCATCAGGAAAGTCGCCCCAAACCAACCACCCAATCGTGGCCGCAGCGGTTATTTGCATGTAGATAAAAGGGGCGAGTACTGACGCGGGGGCTAAGCGATAAGCTTGTATTTGAACTAAATGGCCGCATGCGCCCGTGATACCAATTGAAATCAATATAAATATGTCAAGCAAACGCATTGTTGTGAGTACTTCGATTGCTTGCGACCAAATAAATGGCAGCATTAAAGAAAGTACAACTGTGCCGGCAAGACCGCTCCAGATCAATGTGGTGAAAGCGTGATCAATCGCGACACGTCTTGTCATGATGTGTTGGCAAGCAAATGCCACAGCGGTTAACAAACCAAACATCACACCAGTAGGGTGTAAGCCTGAGGTTGGTCGAATAACAATTAAAACACCAATAAAAGCAATGAATGCGGCAACCCACCTTGACACGCGCGCAGCTTCACCTAGCACCCAAGGTGAAGCCGCCAGAATCATCAGTGGGGCCAGAAAAATAATTGAAGTGGCTTCTGCTTGAGGCAGATAAGATAGGGTTGTAAAAAATAATAGCGTTGCCATCAGCATCGTGAGTGCGCGCATTAACTGCAATTTAAGCGAATGACTTTTAAAATACCTAAATTTATGCTTAGGGTAAAGCAACGACGTAATTAAGACAAAATGTACAACGTACCTGACCCAGGCCAAAAGAATTAATGGCGTACCTAAAGCTAGCATCCATTTACCACTTGCATCAAGGCCAGACAGTATCCAGCCAGACAAATAGAGCAGCAAAATACCACCTAATGCATTAGTCGCTAAAGCGCTCGATCGTGTATTAGCGGCTAAAAGGGGGCCTTTCATAACTAAAACTCCGAAAATGATTGAACTCAGTGAGCATTAAGTGTGAAATGATACTCGCGAGGCAAGCTTAAAATGACATATCAAGAAGGAAACCTATGACAACTGCTTTAAACGCTCAACCCCTTGAAATGTTAGCGCAATCGCTTGAAAGCGGTGCGGTCACCTCGATCGCTTTAGTCGAAGATGCCTTAACTCAAGTACATGATGCCTCGGGTCAAGGTTCTCGCGTGTATACCCAACTGTTTGAAGCACAAGCGCTTGATGCGGCACGAGCCAGTGATCTTCTTCGTGGGGCAGGTTTAAAACGCTCTGTCATAGACGGGGTTGTTATTTCAGTCAAAGATTTATTTGATGTGTCTGGCCAAGTGACTCGAGCAGGGTCAGTGGTGTTGGCAGATGCAGCCGTAGCAACCAGCGATGCTGTTATTGTTGCTCGATTGCGTGCAGCGGGTGCCATTGTTTTAGGTACGACCAACATGACTGAGTTTGCATTTTCTGGGCTAGGTCTTAACCCTCATTATGGCACCCCTCTGGCACCTTTTGAACGTGCTGTGGGTCGTATTCCAGGCGGGTCTTCTAGCGGTGCTGCCGTGTCAGTGAGTGATGGCATGGCAGCCGCTGCAATTGGAACGGATACGGGTGGCTCAGTGCGCATACCGTCAGCTTTTTGTGGGCTGGTGGGGTTTAAACCCTCGGCACAACGTAACCCCAAGCAAGGCTCTGTTCCACTGTCAACATCTTTAGACTCTATCGGCCCGCTTGGCCACCGTGTAACGTGTTGTGCTTGGCTAGATGCGGTAATGAGTGGTGAACCGATTTCAACCCCTAACGCTAGCTCAGTATCATCTCTCATTTTGGCTAAGCCCAAGCAGGTTGTTTTTGATGAGGTTGAACCCATTGTTTTACAAACGTTTGTGCAAGCCTGCGAAGTTTTGCAACAAGCTGGGGCAAAAATTGTTGAAATTGATGTGCCCGAATTTAGTGAATGGCAATCAATACATGCCAGAAGTGGTCTCGTTGCTGCTGAAGCGTGGGCTTGGCACCAGCACTTGATCGCCGAAAAAGGTGATCGTTATGACCCACGGGTGTTGAATCGATTATTGCTTGGTGAGCCTATTCGAGCAGGGGCTTACATTGAGGCACTTAACCGACGTCAAGATTGGGTTAAGCGTTTAAATGCCCGAACGCATGCATTTGATGCCTTGATTTACCCTACCGTTGCGGTTATTGCGCCATTACTGGCACCGCTCATTGAAAGTGACGTACTTTATGGCAAAACCAATGCACTGGTTTTACGTAATACCGCCATCATGAATTATTTTGATGCGTGCTCTTTATCACTACCCTGTCACGTGACCGGTCAAGCCCCAGTTGGCTTGATGCTGTCTACGCGTTCAGGTCAACATACCCACTTATTAGAGATTGGCTTAGCCTGCGAACAGGTTTTGAACCGTGCTAGGGGTATCTAGTTATTTACCCAATGTGATTTTCAGGCTTAGAATGGCCTGAAGTAGTTTTTAACACGGTTGTTATTTAAGACTTACAAAAAAAATACTCATTCATTAAGTGTTCACTTATATAGGGGAATAATCAATGCAACGTAAACTTTCTGCTGTTCTGGCTTCGCTGGCACTGGCCACTTCTGTTGGCGTATCGGCCCAAACCAAATGGGATCTTCCCAGCGCCTACCCAGCAAGTAATTTTCACACTGAAAATTTAAGTCAGTTTGTTAAAGAAGTAAACGATATTACCCAAGGTAAGCTTGTCATTACCATGCACCCTGGTGCATCACTTTACAAAGCACCTGAAATCAAACGCGCTGTGCAGGCTAATCAAGCCCAAGTCGGTGAAATTTTATTGGTCGCTTACGCAAACGAAGACCCTGTTTTTGAAGTTGATGGCATTCCCTTTTTAGCAACCGGTTTTGATGGTGCTCGCAAACTTTATGCTGCACAAAAACCCTTTCTTGAAAAGAAACTCGCTTCACAAGGTATGGTGTTGTTGTACACCGTGCCTTGGCCACCACAGGGCATTTACACAGATCGTGAATTAAATTCCGTTGCAGATATGAAAGGCCTTAAATGGCGTGCATATAGCCCAGCGACCTCTCGTATTGCCGAGTTAGTAGGTGCACAACCGGTAACCGTTCAAGCTGCCGAGTTAGCACAAGCCATGGCAACAGGGTTGGTCAATTCTTTCATGACTTCTGGCTCAACGGGTTACGACACCAAAGCGTGGGAATATGTCAAACGTTTTTACGATACCCAAGCATGGCTTCCTAAAAATGCGTTAATTATGAATAAAAAAGCATTCGATGCGCTTGATAAATCAACCCAGACCGCTGTTCTTAAAGCGGCCGCAAACGCTGAAGTACGTGGTTGGAAAACAGCTGAAGAAAAAACAAACTTTTACGTGAATGAGTTAGCTAAAAATGGCATGAAAATTGAAAAACCAAGTGCACAACTCATTGAAGGTTTAAATAATGTCGGTAAAACGATGTTAGCTGATTGGCTTAATAAGTCAGGCCCTGATGGTAAAACGATGATTGATGCTTACGCTAAATAAGCACTGATGCAACGAACGCTTCACGCCCTTTATAGTGCTGCCATGATTTTGGCAGCACTTTGCATGATTGGGGTCTTACTTTGCGTTATAGCAAGTATTGTTTCGCGCCAGTTTCATTTTTATATTCCTGGTTTAGATGCCTATGCTGGTTACTTCATGGCGGCGGCTGGGTTTTTAGCTTTAGCCTCTACCTTTAGACATGGTGAGCATATTCGTGTCACGCTGGTGCTCAATACATTATCGCCAAAGAACTATTTGCGTCTTGATGTCGCTGCGCTGATTGTTTCATGTGTTTTAACGATTGTGATTGCTTTTTTCTGCATTAAATTAGTTGTTGATTCATATCAGTTTAATGACATTTCAACAGGTAATGATGCCACCCCACTCTGGATTCCTCAACTCGCTATGGCAGCGGGTGCTGTTTTATTTGCGGTTGCATGTATTGAAGCAACTGTTGCGACATGGCGGGGAAAAACTTGGTTAATTGCGAAAAAACCTGAAGATTCTTCACATGAATGAACTGCTCATTATGTTTTTGTTAATGGCATCTCTCTTTGCTTTTTTAGCAGGTGGGGTGTGGGTTGGTTTAACGCTAACAGGTGTTGCTTGGGTTGCCATGACTCTATTTTCAACCCGACCTGCTGGCGATGCTATGGCTGTGACGATTTGGGGCGCAGCATCTAGTTGGACATTAACAGCCTTACCGCTTTTTTTATGGATGGGTGAGATTTTATTTCGCAGTCGCTTATCAAGTGACTTGTTTAAAGGTCTTGCACCCTGGTTAAACAATTTACCTGGGCGGTTATTACACACAAATGTGATTGGTTGTGCCATTTTTGCTGCCGTGTCGGGTTCATCTGCTGCAACGGTCGCCACGATTGGCAAAATGACATTGCCTGAACTTAAACGGCGTGGCTACCCTGATTCGATGGTCATCGGTACCCTGTCAGGCGCTGGTACGCTTGGCTTATTAATACCCCCCTCAATCATAATGATTGTTTACGGTGTTACGGCTGAAGTTTCCATCTCAAAACTATTTATTGCGGGCGTGTTTCCAGGTCTATTTTTAGCCTCTTTATTCATGGGCTACATCATCATTTGGTCACTTTTTAATAAAGATAAAATTCCCTCGTCTGATGAAAACTTTACATTTCTCCAAAAAATTTATCATTCTAGGCATTTAATTCCCGTCATCACTTTAATTGGCTCAGTGCTTGGTGTGATCTACGCAGGTTTGGCAACCGCTACAGAGGCTGCAGCAGTTGGCGTAGTGGGTGCATTGGTATTGACGGCTATTCAAGGTTCAATGTCTTTTAAAGTCTTTAAAGAAGGTTTATTTGGCGCTACCCGTTTGTATTGCATGATTGCCTTAATCTTGGCTGGGGCACAATTTTTAACTTTAGCTATGGGTTATATCGGCTTACCTAGAGCACTAGCCGAATGGATCTCATCACTCGGTTTATCGCAGTTTGGCTTAATCATTGCGCTCATGCTTTTCTTTATTTTATTGGGTTGTTTTTTAGATGGTATTTCAATGGTTGTGCTGACGATGGGTGTTTTGTTGCCCACCGTCACGGCAGCTGGTATTGATTTAATTTGGTTTGGTATTTTCTTGGTGTTTGTAGTTGAAATGGCGCAAATCACCCCACCTGTTGGGTTTAACTTGTTTGTGTTGTCTGGCATGACTGGCCGCGATTTACCTTACATTGCAAAAGTGTCATTTCCATTATTTATTTTAATGATATTTGCAGCGCTGACTCTTTATTTCATACCTGGTATTGCTTTGTGGCTACCTGGGCACATGTAAGTAAACGGTAACGTTGTTTAAGGTGCAGAAATAGGCTTCAAAAACATGAACTTGGTTTATCTTTAAGATACCCCTTACATCATATTAAGCATCACTTAACTTATTATTGCCTTTAACACGCGTTATACGTTGCACCTGATTCACACGCCTAATGGCCCTAAACACCTGCGCCAAGTGATTTCGGTGGCTGACTTGTACTGTTAAATGCAAAATAACTGACTGATTTTCTTCTTCGTGCATCGAAACGTTGGTGATATTTGAATCAGCTTGGGCAATTTCGCTTGCAATACGCGCTAAAACCCCTCGTTCATTCACAGCGTCAACATCTATACGCGCTAAAAAATGTTTGGCGGTTTGAGTGTCCCAAGCAATGTTTACCCACCGCTCAGGTTCGCGGTCGCGGGCTTTTAAGGCTATGGGGCAGTCGCTGGTGTGAACAACAAGACCCGTGCCTACTCTAACGCCAGCAATGATGCTGTCGCCAGGCAGCGGGCCACAACAGGGGGACAACACAACGGCTTGGCCTTCATTGCCCTGAATGGTAATGGTGACATCTCGAGCAGAGGCCACCATATCAATATGAGCAGCAGTGGTGGCAACTAAGGGGTGAATGTTTGCAAATCTTCTGGCAACAACCGCAGCAAAACGTTTACCTAAACCAATATCTGCCAAAATTTCTTCACGCGAATGACCACCACTTTCTTTGGCAAGCTTTTCCCACACCGGGTCATCGTCTGGCGGAAAGGGCAATGACAAATCACGTAATGCTTGAGTCAGTAAACGTTGACCAAATGAAACCGATTCACCGTAACGCAAGGTGCGTAAATAATGGCGAATTTCAGATCGGGCCCGACCTGTGCGCACAAAATTGAGCCAGTTTGCGCTCGGGCGTGACGTGTCAGACGTGACAACTTCAATGGTGTCGCCGCTTGAAAGTTCGGTGCGTAGTGGTACAAATTCACCGTTAATTTTGCACGCGACCGTTTGATTACCCACATCAGTATGAATTGAATAAGCAAAATCAACCGGCGTAGCACCGCGTGGCAATGACACAATTTGACCTTGTGGAGTGAGAACATAGACCGCATCTGGAAATAAATCGATCTTAATGTGCTCAAGAAACTCACCCGAGTCACCCGTTTGATTTTGTATATCTAATAATGACTGTAACGATGCATGGGTTCGTTTTTGCAGTTCATTGAGTGAGATGTCTTTAGACTTATACAGCCAATGCGAAGCCACACCTTCTTCAGCAACGTGATGCATGTCATGTGTGCGGAATTGAAACTCAATTGGGGTGCCATAGGGCCCGACCAACGAGGTGTGCAAAGACTGATAGCCGTTTACTTTAGGAATGGCAACATAGTCTTTAAACTTGCCTGGCACAGGTTGATACAACTGATGCAAAATACCCATACTGAGATAGCACTCGGGCATGGTGTTTACCACGACTCTAAAGCCGTAAATATCGAGCACATCAGAAAAAGTTTTTTTCTGCTTAAACATTTTTTGATAAATGCCATACAGCGTTTTTTCTCGACCGCTGACTTCTGCTTCGATACCGGCTGCAGGCAAGGCGGCGTTGACGCTGTCGTAAATACGTGTTAACACCTCGCGACGATTACCCCGTGCGGTCATGACAGCTTTATGCAAAACAGCATAACGGTTAGGGTAGATGGCTGCAAAACAGAGGTCTTGAAGCTCGCGAAATAGGGCGTTTAGACCCAGTCGGTTGGCAATCGGTGCATAGATTTCAAGGGTTTCACGAGCAATACGGCGACGCTTTTCAGGGTTAACTGAATCTAACGTTCGCATGTTGTGAAGCCGGTCAGCCAACTTAATGAGTATGACGCGTAAATCTCGAGCCATTGCCAACAGCATTTTGCGGAAGCTTTCTGCCTGTTGCTCGGCCTTACTCATGAAATCTAAGCGATCTAATTTAGATAAGCCGTCAACCAATTCAGCAACATCAGTTCCAAACTTTTCAGCTAACGTTTCTTTGGGTACATCTTGGTCTTCCATCACGTCGTGCAGCAAAGCAGCCATTAATGCATCGGCGTCAAGCTTCCAGCCAGCACAAATTTCGGTCACAGCGATAGGGTGGGTAATGTAGGGTGAACCGCTCGATCTAAACTGACCTAAATGTGCTTGGTCACTAAATCGGTAGGCTTCTTTAATGCGTGCAACGTCTTTTGCAGGCAAGTAAGTTTCAACAATTGACTGAAGTCTAGAAATCGACGCAATGTTTGGCGTTGCATCGGTTTCAATAGGCGCAGCAGACAGGCTACTTTTTTCTTTTTGCTGGCCTACCTGTTTATTTTTACGACCAAAACGTGCGCCTGCCTTGATTGCCTGTAGCAACCCGGATGACGCCGTGCGTAAACCCGGAAAGCCCATGGCAAACTCGCTTAGGTTGGTACTTTGCGAAGCATTTCTAAGCCTGTTAGGCCCAGTGCAAACTCACGTAAGGCAGTCACTGTGGGCTTGTCTTTGCTGTCAATTTTAGCGGCGTGACCTTGTGCAAGCTCTCGTGCACGGTACGTTGCAGCCAGTGTCATTTGAAAGCGATTAGGAATTTGCACTAAGCAGTCGTCTACAGTAATACGGGCCATTTTTTTCTCGATTTATTCGGTTTATTCGGTTTATTCGGTTTATTTAGTAAGTTCGGTTATGAGGCGGGTTACTTTAAGCCATAACCAGAGAACAATTTAAGGTGTCTGGCTGTTTGAGCCCGGTAAGACAACCGAGCCACAGAAATAATGGCTTGAAGTTGTTGTAACGCTAAGCTAAAGTCTTGATTAATAATAACATATTCGAACTCATTCGCGTGTTCAATTTCACTATGGGCTGCTAATATACGGCGCTCAATAACCTCGTTTGAATCTTGACCACGCGCACGTAAGCGCTGTTCAAGCACATCAATTGAAGGGGGCATAATAAACACCCCTGTTACGCTGGGTAAATGTTTGCGAACTTGTCGTGCGCCTTGCCAATCAATTTCCAACAAAACATCTTTACCGGAATGAACGGCTTGTTCAATACTATCGCGTGGGGTGGCATAAAAATTGCCATGAACCTCGGCCCATTCAAGCAATTGCTGATGGTCACGCAGTTGATTAAAAGTTTCAAGGCTGACAAAACGATAGTCGCGACCTTCAATTTCGCTGCTACGGGGCGAGCGTGTTGTGCACGAAACAGACAATAATAAGTCGGCATCGCGCTCAAGCAGGGCGTTAACCAAGCTTGATTTGCCCGCACCGCTAGGGGCTACAACCAAAAATACGTTGCCGACAATTTCTGACATGTGGTTTTATGAAATAAAGTGAGTTATTGAAGTATAAAACGTTCTAAACAAAAGCGTATGTGATCGCCTTTTTCTCAAGCAATCTAAATTTATTAAGGAAAATATATGACTCAAGTTAAAGTTGCAGTTGTAACCGGTGCCGGCACGGGTATCGGCCGCGCCACCTCATTGGCGCTGGCTAAAGTGGGTTTTGATGTGGTGTTGGTTGGTCGCAACCTAGACAAACTAGTCGAAACAAAACGGCGCGGTGAAACGTTATCTGCACACTTGCACACTCAAGCCCTTGATGTATCAAAACCTGAGCAAGTTGCGAAACTGTTTGACGATATTGAAAAACAGTTTGGCCGTATTGATGTTTTGTTTAACAACGCTGGCCGCGGTGCGCCCCCCGTACCGATTGATGAGTTACCAGTTGAAACATGGGTTGACGTGGTCAATGTGAACTTAAATGGTATGTTTTTTTGTGCACAGGCCGCCATTAGACTTATGAAAAAACAAACCCCACAAGGGGGTCGTATTATTAATAACGGTTCAATTTCTGCTCATGCTCCAAGGCCTTTTTCAGCTGCCTATACGTCAACAAAGCATGCCATTACGGGTTTAACCAAAGCCATATCTCTTGAAACGCGCCCTTTTAATATTGCGTGCTCACAGATCGATATCGGTAATGCGGCCACTGAAATGACTGAACCAATGGCGGCTGGCATTATGCAGGCCGACAGAAGCATCAAAATTGAACCCCGTATGGACGTTAACCATGTCGCTCAGGCGATTGTGCAAATTGTCGAGTTCCCCCTAGAAACCAATGTACAGTTTATGACTATTATGGCTACAAATATGCCATTTGTTGGGCGCGGGTAATGCTATATGCTCTTTTATGCGCATAAAAAGTGTGGGGCATTACATTTTTATGCGCATAAAAAAGTGTGAAAGCTATTTTGTAACGAGCAAACGAACAATACGTCTTGCTAAGGGTGCAATGAGTGTTACCGACGGAAATGCAACCAACCAAGAAGCCAACCAAGACCCCATCCAAACATTAAAAATATGGGGTTCAAAACCAACTGCCTTGAACGTCGCCACCCCAGAAATAATAAAAGACATGATGGCAGACAAAATCATACTAAAAAGTATTTGTGCGTATTTCTTGGGAATCATGATTGCTTCTTTGAAAACTTGAACAGTAGCTTAAATAGGGTTAGGTTTCAGCTGCAAGCAATGCTGTTACTCGACATTCATCGCCTGCTCGCGCATTTGGTCGATCAGTAATTTTAAATCTATGGCGGTGCGGGTCATGTTGAGGTGCCCTGATTTTGAACCCAGGGTGTTTGCTTCGCGATTCATTTCTTGGAAAAGGAAATCTAAGCGTTTGCCTAAGCTTTGATTTTTGCTGCCATCGATCAGTAGGTGATTTAGTTCTTGTATATGCGAATTCAAACGGTCGAGTTCTTCAGTGACATCAACACGTAAAGCAAATAATGATGCCTCGGTGGCTAAGCGAGTTGATAATTCTTCGCCACTGATTTGACTAAACCCATCGGGAAACACTTGTTCAAGTGAGTCACGCAGTTTTTGAGCTGACTTGTCGCGTTGATTTTGTAATAGAACGGGTAGATGGGTGCCCAGTTCGGTAGAAATTTGAGCGGCTTGTGTTGCGGCTTCAAGCATGACCTGTGCGAGGCGATAACCTTCACGTGCACGAGTTTCTTGTGTTTGTTTTAAGGCGGCTTCACACGCTTGTAGTGCAGGGGCTACCCACTGAATCGGTTCAATGTGCGTGCGAACCGATGTTGGCCAACTCAATAGGTCAGCAAAGGTTGGGGCCGTAAGGTCAGGTATGTGAGTTTTCAGTTTGGCAAAGGTTGCAGCGGCTTCTGAAACCACTGCGGCGCTTAAACGCTCTGTGCTTTCTGGCTCAGCGGGTGTAAAAGAGACGCGAACGTCAACTTTTCCTCGTTTGAGGGTCTTGGAAATAAGCTCACGCAGGGGCTGCTCAGTCATACGCAACTCGTCAGGCAAGCGAAACTGCAGGTCTAAATAGCGACTGTTTACGCTACGAATTTCGATCGTGATGGTGCCAAATTCAGTTCGGTTTTCGGCCAAACCGAAACCAGTCATGCTGTAAATCATTTTAAGGTCTCACACTGATTGCGGCCCCATCTGGGCTGCGGGGGTCAGATACACCCTGCATCATACTCGTGTCGTTTACAACTTTGCTTGCTTCAGAACTGGCCATTGCACCTGAACCAGACCCTACACGAGGTGTTGCTGCGTGCGCCGCAGTTATTCCTGATGGGGTTGAGGCAGGGTCGACCCCGCTACGTTGCACACTTTGTATGCGTCCCATCGTACCCATGACACGTACCTCGTGGCCCATGGCACGCAACAACGCTAAGGTGTCGGGGCTAAAGCCTTGTTCGACGCGAATATAGTCGGGTAACCATTGATGATGCATTCTGGGTGCAGCAGCGGCTTGTGCAATGTTCATATTGAAGTCAACCACGTTAACAATCTGCTGCAACACGGTTGTAATAATTCGAGCACCCCCAGGCGAGCCGGTGGCAAACCAAGGTTGATCGTCGCGAAACACCAAAGTAGGGGTCATTGAACTCAAGGGTCGCTTACCTGGTTGAATGTTGTTGGCTTCATTACCAATTAAGCCAAAGGCGTTGGGCACGCCGGCTTTGACCGAGAAGTCGTCCATTTCATTATTAAGCAACACCCCTGTACCTTCTGCCATCCAGCCTGAACCAAAATTTAAATTAAGGGTGGTGGTGGTGCTGACCATGTTGCCTTGTGCATCAATCACAGAATAGTGAGTGGTTTGATCGCTTTCGTAGGGTAGGGGGTTACCAGCTTTAACAGATGTGCTTTTAGTGGCTTTTGAAAGATCAATTTGGCTCACTAAACTTTTAGCATAAGCTTTTGATGTCAAACCCTTGAGAGGCACTTTTACAAAATCAGTATCACCCAAATACTCGGCGCGGTCAGCGTACGCAAAACGTGCAACTTGCGCTAAATCATGAATGGTTTGTGCGCTACCCCAACCGCTTTCAGAAAGAGGCAAAGCCTCAAGCATATTAAGCATTTGTATTAAATGTACACCCCCCGAGCTCGGTGGCGGCATACTGGCAATTGCAACCCCCCTGTAACTTCCCCAAATAGGTTGTCTTTCAAGGGGTTGGTATGTTGTTAAATCAGCAGCAGTAAAAAGCGGTTGAGTTCGAGCTTTTATGGGTTGATTGCTATCATGTTGTTGGGTGTCAGCCGTTGATACATTAAGTGTTTTTAAAATCGACTCGGCGACAGTGCCTTCGTAAAAGCCTTGTCGCCCTTGCTGCGCAATACGTTCCAGGGTTTGGGCCAAATCGGTTTGAACCAGCTTGTCACCAGCAGATAAGGTTTTAAGCTCATCAAGTGGGCACATTTCTACAACACAGGTTACATTTTCACCACGTTTGACAAAGAATACTTTGCGACTCGCTGTTGACTTACCTAAATGGTTTCGGTGCGAAGCCAACATACCAGCCAACTCGTGTGAAACTGTAAAACCTTGGCGCGCCAACACAATGGCGGGCTGAATCACTGCTGATTGGCTAAACGTACCATATTGGTCCAGAGCCATCAGCAAACCAGCAACCGAGCCAGGCACCCCAACAGACGCCACACTTTGGGTTGACATGCCTTTTATAACTTGGCCTTTTTCGTCTAAATACATATCGCGCGAAGCACCGCTGGGCGCGACTTCCCTAAAGTCAATCGCGGTTGTTTTGAGCGGTTTTTGACGATGAATCATCATAAAACCACCGCCACCCAAGTTACCTGCGTAAGGTAGCACCACCGCCAACGCAAAACCTGTTGCGACAGCCGCATCAACCGCGTTGCCACCCTGTTTTAAAATTTCAGCACCCACTGCAGAAGCCAATGCTTGGTCGCTGGCCACCATGCCACCCGTGCCAAAAACGGGCTGAAAAATTTGATTGTTACGGTCATAATTTGAAACCGCTTCATTTTTAGCGGAAACATTTGCAGTTGCGCTGTTTTTGGCCGTGTTTTGAGGAATGCTTTGTGAAGTGCTTTGTGAACTGCTAGGAACAGTTTGAGATAAGGCACCCAAAGGGTACAACCCCATCTGCAAACCCACCACCGCTAGAGTCATCAGAGCGGGTTTGTGGAATTGCTGTCGTGCCATGCGCTTAAAGTGAAGTAATTTCATCGTGAATTCCTTAAAGAACGCAAAAAAATGCTCTTGTAGCCAACCCAAATGTATGAATTTTTTAAATACGGCACGATTAACTTTAATGAAGACGTTATAAATAGGTTCTAAATAAAACTCTGACAAACGGCTTGAAAAAAATGCCCAAAAACGTTAAATAAAAGACCCGTCATCATAATTCGTATACTGTGCTGTCACCATACCGCATTTTTAGTTCTCATTATTCAAAATTTAGGGGTCATCACTCGTGTCAAACCAATCTGCCAACTCATCTGCAAATATCGCATCAACTTCGGGTGCTCGACACGACCAACGCGCGCTCGATACCTTACGCCCCATTTCATTTGAGCGACAATTTACTCGTTACGCTGAAGGTGCAGTATTAATTAAAGCGGGTCACACCCATGTTTTATGCACAGCCAGTGTGCTTGAAAAAGTGCCACCGTTCATGAAAGGCCAAGGGCGTGGTTGGGTGACAGCTGAGTACGGTATGTTGCCACGTGCAACCCATACTCGCTCAGACCGTGAAGCAGCCAAAGGCAAACAATCAGGCCGTACCCAAGAAATACAACGGCTTATTGGCCGCAGTTTGCGGGCTGTCACAAACCTAGAGGCATTGGGTGAACGCACCATTCATATTGATTGCGATGTGCTTCAAGCTGACGGGGGCACACGCTGCGCCAGTATTACCGGTGCTTGGGTGGCTTTAGCTGATGCCATTGATCAATTAATTGAAAAAGGTTTACTCAAGCAAAGCCCTTTAATCGATACCGTTGCGGCTGTATCAGTAGGTGTGGTGGGGGGTACCCCTATGCTTGATCTTGACTACAACGAAGACTCACAGTGCGATACCGACATGAATATTGTGATGACCGGTGCAGGCAAATTCGTTGAGGTGCAGGGTACTGCCGAGGGCAAAGCCTTTGACCGTCAAGCCTTAGACAGTTTGCTTGATTTAGCTCAAAAAGGTATTGCTGAATTGATTACTCAGGCACACATGGCTCGACAAACCAAAGCATAGTGCTCGTTCGGTTAAAAAATATTTAGCCCTTTATGTCGAAAGCAAATGTAAAAAAGTTAGATCGACATAGCCGTTTGATCGTTGAAAAAAACATTAAGTCGTTGCACTGAACCTGAATGAAGGCAATGTTTTTAGGTCGTGCAATGACCAAACGTTTTTAATCAAAGTTGTAATGCCTTGTTCAACTTGTATTTGAGTCATGTTTTTTAAGCCATATGCAGCAAGTCTGCGCACTTTTGCTTCAATTTCAGGGCGGCTTAAGGTGTTGCCTGGGTCACCTTTTGGCTCATCAACATGGCCCTCAAGTGTTCGGCCATCAGTAGTAAGTACCGTTACTCGCCCAAGCCATCTAGTGGGGTAAGCTTGCTCAACTTCATCGTCGAACTGCATGGTGACACGTTGTGCAAATTCAATAATGGCGGGGTCGTATAGTGCTTGATCAAAGCTCACTAAATCAGCTGAGTTTTTAATAGCAATCAAGCCTAGCACGCGACCCATCGAAAACTTTGATTGGTGAACCGTTTTAGGGTCAGAGACTGGCCCCAAAACATCAACCGCAGACTGATGAACCCGCGCAGTTACTGTAGCAATATCTTCGGCTTTAAGTTGATGCACCTGCATCACTGAAGCTAATGCGTCAGCTGCGGGGTGGGTATGGCGGCATGCTGCATGAAATTTAAACGATGTTTCAATCAGTGCCCAACGATACCCTAAACGGTCAGTCAAGCGACTTAAATCAATATCGTTTGACATGGCAGCGCCAATACCTTGAGGGCCTTCAAAAATATGTTGTGCCCCGGTAAAACCTTGTTGAGCCAAATAGGCCGCTTGCATGCCCGCACAAGAAGCATGCGCGGTGTGTAGGGGTTTAGAGTCAGCCGCATCGCGTAAAAATTCCCACAAGCCAGCGGCTGTTGTACCGGCAGAGCCAAAAGCGTTACGCATTTGCGCAGGGGTTAATTTTAATAAATGACCTACAGTCGCTGCACTTGCAAAAGTGCCTGCAGTAGCTGTGGTGTGAAAAATTTTATAGTGCGTACGACCTAAAAATTCACCGACCCGAATACCCACTTCATAACCCGCTACACAGGCCGCAATAAAATCTTGACCCGATGCGCCGATCGACTGCGCTACCGCTAAAGCAGGTGGGAAAACCACTGCTGCAGGGTGAAATACCGAACCGTTATGCACATCATCTTGCTCAACAATATGGGCTGCGCCGGCATTAGACATGGCAGCAAAGTAGGGCGAAGTCGTGACTTGGCGAACCAAGTCTTCTGACTCGCCCGTGCTGGGCCCCATTATTTGTGCAAAATGTGCCATGGCCAAACTCGGTGCTGCCTGTGAGCCCGCGAAGATTGATCCAAACGTATCAAGTAATAAATCTTCGCATCGACTCACTACAGGCGATGGAATATCAGTAAACTTGAGATTTGCGGCAAATGTTGCCAATGCTTGCGTTGGGCTGTGCATCATTTAAACCTTTTTAGAAAGACCGGGGCAGACCTAAAACGTGTTCGGCGACATAAGACAAAATTAAATTGGTTGAAATTGGGGCAACTTGATACAAACGGGTTTCCCTAAATTTTCGTTCAATGTCGTATTCACACGCGAAACCAAAGCCACCGTGGAATTGTAAGCACGCGTTTGCGGCTTCCCAAGAGGCGTCAGCTGCCAGCAGTTTTGCCATGTTAGCTTCTGAACCGCAGGGCTTTTGTTCATCAAACAATCGACAGGCTTCATAACGCATGAGGCTCGCTGCTTCAATATTGATGTGCGCTCGAGCAATCGGAAATTGAACGCCTTGGTTTTGCCCAATAGGGCGACCAAACACCACGCGCTCTTTAACGTATTTGCTGACACGATCAATAAACCAATAACCATCACCAATACACTCAGCAGCAATCAAAGCACGTTCGGCATTTAACCCGTCAAGTATGTAACGAAAGCCTTTGCCTTCTTCACCAATCAGGTTTTCAGCTGGAATTTCTAAATTATCAAAAAATAGTTCGTTGGTCTCGTGATTCACCATATTTAAGATGGGTCTAACCGCCATGCCGTTTTTAACAGCATGGTGCAAGTCAACAATAAAAATTGACATGCCTTCGCTTTTACGTGTGACCTGATCAAGCGGGGTTGTCCGGGCCAACAAAATCATCAAGTCAGAATGCTGAATGCGAGAGATCCATACTTTTTGACCATTAATAACGTATTTGTCGCCTTTTTTTACCGCTGTGGTTTTAATACGGGTGGTGTCGGTGCCAGTACTCGGTTCGGTTACACCCATAGATTGCAAACGCAATTCGCCTCTTGCGATTTGTGGCAAATACAAATCTTTTTGTTCTTTTGAACCATGGCGAAGCAACGTGCCCATGTTGTAAAGCTGGCCATGACACGCGCCTGAATTACCTCCACATCGGTTGATTTCTTCCATAATGACAGACGCCTCTGTCAAACTTAGGCCAGAGCCACCATATTCTTGCGGAATCAGGGCAGCCATCCAGCCGGCATCAGTCAATGCTTTAACAAATGCTTCGGGGTAACCGCGTTCTTCGTCGACTTTTCTAAAGTATTCATCAGGAAATTGGGCGCACAGGTCACGAATGCCGTCTCTAATATCTTGGTACTGCTCATTATGTGAGGTCATTATTGTCATACTATGTAAGTGAGTTAAACGACACTTTGCACGAGAGAATGTCACTTGCCAATTTCGATTTTGTGAAGTCCGACTTTACATTTATATTAAAGTCCTTTATTTAACTGCTTTTCAACCTATTTTTGACCTGTTTTTTGTTGATGAATGCACCCTTTTGTCAGTCAATGCCACTTTTGAACCAACGCAGTTGCTTGCCCTGATTTATTTTAACTTTTAGCTTTTAAAGAAAAACCCATGGCCAGTCATTTAGACCTTGTCGATCTTCGTTTAATTGTTCATATTGGCGATGCTCAAAGCTTAACGCGTGGTGCTGAAAAGTCACATTTGTCATTACCTGCTGCGAGCAACCGCGTCAAAAACTTAGAAAACCACTTGGGCACAAGGCTCTTTGACCGAAACAATCAAGGCGTCACGCTTACCCCTTCGGGTGAGGCCTTTGTCAGGCAT
This sequence comes from Burkholderiaceae bacterium, assembly GCA_041688825.1. Taxonomy (GTDB): domain Bacteria; phylum Pseudomonadota; class Gammaproteobacteria; order Burkholderiales; family Burkholderiaceae_B; genus Algicoccus. The sequence continues at coordinate 21,463 of JBDNHM010000047.1, forward strand.
GCCCGCAAAGTGATTCAACAAATGAATCACTTGCAGGGTGATATGCAAGAATTTACCCGAGGTATTAAGGGGAACATTAAAGTTTTTGCCAACACGACCGCCATGAGCGAGTTTATGCCTAATATTTTGGCGAAATTTTTGGCAAAACATCAAGACGTCACGGTCGAATTACGTGAAAGACTCAGTTATCTAGTGGTGAAAGCGGTGGCTGAAGGTAGCGCTGACGTGGGTATTGTGGCTGGGCAACCTGCCGCACACGGCATTGAATACTTACCCTATCGTCGTGACCGGTTGGTCATGGTTACTGACCTAAATCACCCACTTGCAACGCAAAATGAAGTTTCTTTCGTTGACACGTTGCAATATGAATATGTGGGCTTGTCAGAGTGGTCTGCTATTCACGCATTCTTAATACAAGCCGCTGATAATTTAGGCGTTAATTTTAGATTCAGGGTCGAGGTAGGCAGTTTTGATTCAGTTTGCCGCATGATTGAAGCGGGCGTTGGGGTAGGGGTGGTACCCGAACGCGTTGCCGCGCGGTACAGTCAGTCGATGAAAATCAAAACAATTCAGCTCGCTGATAACTGGGCTGAAAGACAACTCTATATTTGTGTGCGTGAGCTCGTGGCGTTACCCAGCTTTGCCCGCACATTAGTTGACATGATGCAAGCAGATGCACGTCACGCTGCAACACATTGAAAAATTTGCTTTTAACAAGGGCACGAGTATGAAAGAAGTGGTGTTGGCTACCGGAAATACCGGTAAAGTAAAAGAATTTGACCGTTTATTGGCACCGCTTGGTTTTAAAGTGATCGCGCAAACTGAATTGGGGGTCAGCGAGGCAAAAGAACCCTTTCTTACCTTCGTTGAAAACGCCTTAACCAAAGCCCGGCATGCCAGTCAACACACCAACCGGCCCGCTTTGGCTGACGATTCTGGTTTGTGTGTTGCGGCTTTGGGTGGCGCGCCGGGTGTTCAGTCTGCCCGCTATGCGGGGCTTGATCTTGGCAATCGTGAAGAGCGCGACGCAGCCAATAATCAAAAACTCATTAAAAACCTTGTAGATCAAAATGATCGTCGGGCTTGGTTCGTGGCCTGCTTAGTTTGGGTCGAACACCCCGACGACCCGTTACCCATCATTGCGCAAGCGACCTGGGCAGGTCAAATTGTTGATACAGCTCAAGGGCATTATGGTTTTGGTTACGACCCGCATTTTTATATTCCAACTTTATTTAAAACTGCTGCATCGATCACACCAGAGGAAAAAAACCGTTACAGTCATCGCGCGCAGGCGACAACATTGCTGATTGACGAGTTGATGGTACGTGGTTATTTAAACCCGCCATCTACTGCATTAAATTTGGCTACATGATTACTCGTCGCACCATTCCAATCGTGCCAGAAGCCGCATTCGGTGCTGGTTTTGCAGCCAACACTGCCACACCCTCATCATCATTGAATCTTGCCACAGGTGGGTCAGGCTTAACAGCCATGCCCCCTTTGACGCTCTACATACATGTACCTTGGTGCGTGCGAAAATGCCCCTATTGCGACTTTAATTCCCACCATGCACCTGAAGTTATTCCAGAACAAGCCTACTTAGAGGCATTAGCAGCTGATTTAGAACAAGCTTTACCATTCATTTGGGGTCGCCAAATTCATGCGGTATTCATTGGCGGTGGTACACCAAGCTTGCTAACGTCTAAAGCAATTGATAGGTTGTTAGGCATGATTCGTGCTTACTTATCGATCTGGCCAGACGCTGAAATTACACTTGAAGCGAACCCTGGCACAGCTGAAGCACAACGCTTTAAAGACTATGCACAAAGCGGTATTAACCGCATCTCTTTGGGCATTCAGTCATTTAACGATGATCACCTTAAAGCGCTAGGCCGGGTTCACAGCAGTGATCAAGCTCGTGCGGCCATTGCTATGGCACAGGCTGCTGTTAAGCGTGTGAATCTTGACCTGATGTATGGTTTACCTGGCCAAACACTTGAGCAATGTGCAGACGACTTAGCGCAAGCCATTGCTTTCAATACGGAACACTTGTCGCTGTATCAACTCACACTAGAACCCAATACCGTATTTGCAAAATATCCGCCCGTATTGCCTGATGATGACAGTTCAGCCGACATGGAAGATCTCATTCAAGCGCAAACCCAAGCAGCCGGCTTTGATCGCTATGAAGTATCAGCCTACGCAAAAAACCAAGCCCGTTCACAACACAATATGAACTACTGGACTTTTGGTGATTACTTAGGCATTGGACCGGGTGCACACAGCAAAATTTCATCGCCTGACCGAATCGAGCGCTTGGCCGGTTTAAAGAATCCAGACCACTGGATGGCGAGCGCCATTAAACGTGACGGTAGTCATTGGGCCACACGCCAAACGTTGACTGAACATGATTTGCCCTTTGAGTTTATGCTCAATGCCTTAAGACTAAAAGAGGGTGTTGTGGCCAGTCTTTACCAAGAGCGCACAGGTCAGCCACTACGGCTGATTTTGCCGACCCTCGCCCAAGCACGTGAAAAAGGTTTACTTGATATGCGGGCTGATCTTTTAGTCGCTACACCTTTAGGTTGGCGCTTTTTAAATACATTGCAGTCACTATTTTTGCACAAAAATAATGCGTAAAACGATCAATTTGGTGCAAAAATAGTGGCAATTAGCACTAATATGGTGCTTAAGTATTACATTTTTTAGCACGTATTGATTGTAAGCCCTGAACGAAACTTGGCATGATAGTTGCTTTAATTCAAGCATAATAGTAAATGTCTTGAACAGGCAAAAAATTACTTTTTCTACGATAACGTCCTAAACCCGGAGCACACATGAGTACGCAAGATGTTCTAAAAATGATTTCTGATAACGACGTCAAATTTGTTGACTTCCGCTTCACAGACACACTAGGTAAAGAACAGCACGTTTCTGCCCCTGTGTCGCAAATTGACGCAGACAAACTCGAGTCAGGCCAAGCATTTGACGGTTCGTCGATTGCGGGTTGGAAAGGCATTGAAGCCTCTGACATGTTGCTTTTACCTGACTTAAGTACTGCTCACTTAGACCCATTTCGCGACGAAGGCACCCTCATTTTGACGTGTGATGTGGTTGAACCGTCAGATATGAAAGGGTATGACCGCGACCCCCGTTCATTGGCACGTCGTGCCGAGGCTTACCTCAAATCAAGTGGCTTAGGCGATACGGCTTACTTTGGCCCCGAGCCAGAATTTTTCGTTTTTGATGGCGTCACCTGGAGCGATGACATGTCTGGCTCTTCAGTCAAGATCAAATCTGACGAAGCAAGCTGGTCAACCAACCTTGATTCTGAGGGTGGCAATATGGGTCATCGTCCGCGTGTTAAGGGTGGTTACTTCCCCGTCCCTCCGGTTGATTCATTCCAAGACATGCGTTCTGAAATGTGCTTACTTTTAGAAGAGCAGGGCGTGCCGGTTGAAGTGCATCACCACGAAGTGGCCGGTGCAGGTCAACAAGAAATCGGTACAAAATTTAGCACCTTGGTACAGCGCGCTGACTGGACACAAATACTTAAATACACCGTTCATAACGTTGCCCACGCTTACGGTAAAACGGCAACATTTATGCCTAAACCGATTGTGGGTGATAACGGTTCAGGTATGCACGTTCATCAATCAATCTGGAAAGATGGGCAAAACTTATTTGCTGGTAATGGTTACGCCGGTTTGTCTGAATTTGCTTTGTATTACATCGGTGGCATTATCAAACATGCACGCGCACTCAATGCCATTACTAACCCTGGTACAAATTCTTACAAGCGTTTGGTTCCACATTATGAAGCACCGGTAAAGTTGGCTTATTCAGCTCGCAACCGTTCAGCGTCTATTCGTATTCCTTACGTTAGCAACCCTAAAGGCCGTCGCGTTGAAGCCCGCTTTCCAGACCCATTAGCTAACCCTTACTTGGCGTTTTCAGCTTTAATGATGGCTGGTCTTGATGGTGTTCAAAATAAAATTCACCCGGGTGACCCCGCTGATAAAAACTTGTACGATTTGCCACCAGAAGAAGACGCAAAGATTCCAACCGTTTGTAACTCGCTTGAACAAGCGCTCGAAGCGCTTGACAATGATCGTGAGTTCTTAACGCGTGGTGGTGTGTTTAGCAATGAAATGCTTGATGCCTACATTGATTTAAAAATGCAAGAGGTTACTCGTTTACGCATGACAACTCACCCAATCGAGTTTGACATGTATTACAGCCTCTAATTTGAACGCTGTTAATAAGTAGGTGGGTGCGAGGTTTATAAACAAACCTCGCCCCAATTCAAATGATTCAAACGCACGTACTTGATCTGCTCTCAACCACTGTCTTGCTTCTAAATCAAGATGGTGGCGTTCAAGAATGTAATACAGCAGCACAAGAATTGCTAGGCCGATCTAAACGACACATTTTGGGTCAAATGGCAATCAGCCTGTTTGAACATGATGCTGATCTGGCTCAATCAATACATTTAGCATGCATCGGTGTTTTACAGGGGCGTCGTCAAGGTGCGGTACTCAGCCGACCAAGAGACCACGTTGAAGTGTCGCTCACAACCATGAGTCTCATTCAGCAACCTTGGGCCGCCATCATTGAGATTAAAGCCGTTGAGCACCGCGTAGTGGTTGACCGAACCCAACGCTTAATAGATGAAATTAATACACAACACGCATTGCTCAGTAATTTAGCGCACGAAATTAAAAACCCTTTGGGTGGTCTTCGCGGTGCAGCACAGTTACTTGAGGCTGAGCTACCTGATCAACGTTTAACTGAATACACGCAAGTTATTATTTCTGAAGCTGATCGGCTTCAAGCTTTAGTTGATCGATTGGCCGTTCCACAAACGCAACCGCGTGAATGGGAAAGCCTCAACATTCACGAGGTGTGCGACCGCGTTGCCGCTTTAATACAAGCTGAGTTTCCGTCGGTCAAGCTCACACGTGATTATGATGCGTCCATACCTAATATACGGGGTGATTCGCAACGATTGGTTCAAGCACTGCTCAATGTGGCGCGTAACGCTGCCCAAGAGCTCACCACTGAACCCCTGACGGCAACACCCCATATTGTCATCAGAACGCGGGTTGCTAGACGTGTCGCACTGCGTAACCGTCAACACAAGTTAGCCGTGGTTGTTTCAGTTATTGATAATGGCCCTGGTGTGCCCGAGTCATTACATGATCGTATTTTTCACCCCCTTGTTACGGGTCGCGAGGGAGGTTCTGGTCTGGGGCTTAGCATTGCCCAAGACCTTGTTCAACAACATGGTGGTGTCATTGAGTTTGATTCGCGTGCTCAATGCACCGAATTTCGTATGATGCTGCCGCTGGAGCAAACATGAAACCCGTCTGGATAGTTGATGATGACCAAGGTATTCGTTGGGTACTTGAAAAAGCCCTTGAAAAGGCTGGCATTCAAACAGTAAGCTTTGCAGGGGCACAAGACGTTCAAGAGGCGTTAGATACCGATGTGCCTGCTGCGATTGTGACCGATATTCGTATGCCCGGTATGAACGGTTTGGTTTTACTAAAAAAAATCAAAGCCCGTTTTCCTGACTTGCCCGTCATCATCATGACAGCTCATACTGATCTACAAAGTACGGTAACGGCTTTTCAAGACGGTGCTTTTGATTTTCTTGCTAAACCTTTTGATATAAACGAAGCCGTGTCTTTAGTGAGCCGTGCGTTGCAAGATGCCCAATTACGTGCACAACCTGAGCCTAACGCTGAGGGGCTTATCAATGAGGCATCTGTCGAACTACCAACCCAGCAGGGTGCGCCCACCACACTGTTAACTCAGTCTTCATCAACCGCCATGCAAGAGGTTTTTCGGGCCATTGGTCGCTTGGCACAATCAAGCGTTACCGTTTTAATTACAGGGCAGTCTGGCACGGGTAAAGAGTTAGTTGCTAAGGCGCTACATAACCATAGCGCACGTTCATCAAACCCTTTTGTTGCGCTTAATACTGCGGCAATACCTCGTGACCTTTTAGAGGCTGAGTTGTTTGGCCACGAGCGAGGGGCTTTCACTGGCGCCAGTACACTGCGACGCGGTCGTTTTGAGGAAGCCAGCTCAGGCACTCTATTTTTAGATGAAATTGGTGACATGCCATTTGAATTACAAACACGTCTATTGCGTGTTTTATCTGAAGGCACGTTCTACAGGGTAGGGGGAACACAGGCCATCAAAGTTGATGTTCGTATCATCGCAGCCACCCATCAACCGCTTGAGCAACTCGTATTGCAAGGAAAGTTTCGCGAAGATTTATTTCATCGCTTAAACGTTATTCGCTTACGCTTACCTGCGCTACGTGAGCGTCGTGACGATATTGAATTGCTCGCACGGTACTTTTTAATAAACAGCGCACGTATGCTCAACATACCGGCTAAAGTGCTTACACCCAAGGCATTAGACGTTTTAAAAGCATTTGATTACCCAGGCAATGTTCGACAACTTGAAAATTTTTGCCATTGGCTAACCGTCATGGCCCCTGGCCAAAGCATTGGGCCAAACGATTTGCCCCCTGAACTTTTAGCGAATGAAATGGCTTTGCCTGAGACCTTGGCAAGCACTGCAGACAAGCAAACAAAAGACACTGAAAGGTTTGACGCTAATCAGCACGACGCTACAACATTTCTCGTCGAATCGAATCAAGCGAACCCACCTGCGGTATTTGTGGGTGCAAGCTCGCTTCAGAACAATGCTGAACAACTGACTTCTATTCAAACAGGTGTTGCAGCAGTAATCGGTTACGGTTCAAATTGGGCTGAACCGTTATCAATTAAAGCTGAAGCGCTGCTTAGATCAGACAGCACTGATATTTGGGGTGAGTTGTCGCGCGAGTTTGACCAAATACTCATTGAGGCTGCATTAAAAGTTTGTAAAGGTCGCCGTGTTGAAGCGGCAAACCGTTTAGGCATGGGGCGTAACACCATTACACGTAAATTACGTGAACTTAATATTGATTCAGATTAGGGTTTAGCGATTGGTTTTTTACATAATGGGGTTGCGCTTATCGCTTAATTTTTTTACTAAATTGCTGCATATCTTGAACAGTGCCCCAATGTTCAAGTTGCCCATTGGCCATAAAGCCAATGTAATCAGCCATCGCAAATGCCTCATCATGGTTATGGGTCACCATTAAAGCCGTATGGCGTGTTTGCTTTAATATTTGTCGTAATTCATGCGCCAAGTGCTCGCGTGTATCGATGTCTAAATTAGAAAAAGGTTCGTCTAATAATAAAATGTCAGGGTCAGGTGCGAGCGATCGGGCTAATGCAACGCGTTGTTGCTGGCCCCCTGACAGTTCGTGTGGGTAGCGACCTGACATGTCAGTTAAACCAACCAGATCAAGCAAATATGCCACGCGGTCTGCACGCAACTGTGGTTTTAGACGACGCAAACCAAAGCCAATATTACTTTTAACGTCTAGGTGTGGAAACAACGCATAATCTTGAAACATCATGCCAACATGACGTTTTTCAGGCGGAATTCGCTGATCAACTGACGTCATCACTTCACCATCGATTGTGATGGTGCCATGTTGTATAGGTTCAAAACCTGCTACGGCTCTTAAAACTGTTGTTTTACCTGAACCCGACGCACCAAGCAAGCAACCGATTTGCCCCGGTTCCAGCAAAAACGAAACCCCATCAACAGCCGATTTGAACTGCCCATGTAATGGGTAGGTCACCCGAATAGCATTGATCTGAAGCTTGCCTGACAAAGTAAAAACCCTTATTTAAAAATTTTTTAAACGGCGCGTTGTTGTGCACGCGCCAATAATATGACGGGAAGTAAACCTAAAAGAACAATCATTAACGCTGCAATAGCGCCTTCCTCATACATGCCGCGAGATGCTTCACCATACAGCAAGGTTGCAAGTGTTTCAAAATTAATAGGGCGCAACATTAAGGTTGCGGGTAGCTCTTTCATGGTGTCAACAAACACGAGTAAGGCCGCAGAGATCATGGCAGGTTTTAATAAAGGGGCATGTACGCGCCATAAAGTGCGCGATGATGATTCACCCAAGAGCCTTGAGGCTTGCTCTATTGATGGGGGAATTCGCGCTAACCCCGCTTCAATTGAACCATTGGCGATGGCTAAAAACCGTATCACATAAGCGATCAGTAGACCTGCTGTTGAACCCAACACAACAAGGCTAGTCATTTGATATTGCGCTAAGCCCATGACCCAATCTAAACCTTGGTCGACTAACAACAAAGGGCCTAGCAACCCAATTGCTAAAACAGTACCCGGTACGGCATAACCTAAGCTGGCAAGGCGAGAGAATAATTTACCCAAAGACCTTTCGCTCGCACTGTCGCGCATGCGACGCGCAGCCCATGCAACCACTAGGCCAAGCGATACCGTTAAAAGCGTTGCAACCAATGCGATCGCTAATGTGTTGAAGCTTGCTTGCAAAAGGGCGCTTGATATACCTGCTTCTTGACCCATACGCTTAAAAACTTGTATGACCAAATAACCTGCTGGCAGAACAAAACCAAACACTATGGGTATAGCACCTAACACCCAAACCAACGCAATATGACCGCCTACTAACGGCGTTGGAGTCATCGCTCGCATACGCTGCACCAAACTATAACGTTGCCGTTGTCGCGCTCGTTTTTCAATTTGCAACATGAAGACAACAATAAAAAGCATACTCAACGCAATTTGCGCTGCACCCGCTAAATCGCTTCGTGTGACCCAAGTGGTGTAGATTGCTAGGGTAAGCGTTTTAACGCCTAAAAACTCAGCAGCCCCCACATCATTAAGCGTTTCAAGTAAGGCTAATGTGACGCCTACAACAATAGCAGGGCGCGCTAACGGCAGGGCGACACGCAAAAAAATACCACGGGGTGATTCACCCAAAATGCGGGCTGCCTCAACCACTGAAGCGGCTTGCGTTAAAAACATAAAACGAGTGGTTAAATATACATAGGGGTAGAGCACCACCCCTAACAACAATATGGCGCCCCACAGACCTCGAATATCGGGCAACCTAAATTCGCGGGGGCTGCTGTAACCCAACATATCGCGAATAAGGCCTTGTATAGGCCCAATAGGGTGCAAAATGTCTAGATAGGTAAAAGCAATAATATAGGTGGGTACAGCTAAAGGCAGTAACAATGCCCACGTTAAAAACCGACGGCCTGGGTAGTCGTAAGCGGTTACAAGCCAAGCTGCACCTGTACCTAAGAACGTCACCACAACCCCCACGCCCAATAACAAAAACAATGTGCTGATAAACGCATTGGGTAAAACATATGTCAACAAATGCCCCCAATGGCCTATAGAACCTTGAATGGCCTCAAACAATAATGACAGCAACGGGGCACAGACTACCAAAGCAATTACAAAAGCGGCAAATAAGTAACGTTTGCCGCTTTCAAATAATGCAAAATGTTTTAAAACATAAACCATGCGTTTAAGTACTCTATTGGTCAAACCCGACTTTATCGACTAATTCACTGGCAAGCTTACGATATTTAGCAACCTCAGTTAATGGCAACAAATCGGGCTTAAGTGTGCCAAAGCTTTCAATAATGGTATTTACTTTTACCCCTACTTTGACGGGGTATTCAAAATTTGTATCGGCATAAAGTGTTTGCGCTGCATCAGACACTAAAAATTCCATTAACTTAACGGCGTTTTCACGGTTTGGTGCTGATTTAGCCACTGCAGCACCACTGATGTTAACAAAAGTGCCCCCTGTTTTTTTGAATGTGGGTTGAACAACCTCAATGGCATCGCCCCATGTTCGTTGCTCGTTACCTAGCGGGGCAGATTTCATTTGACCGGCATAGTAAGCGTTTGCAATACCAATATTGCAAATACCCCCCAATATATCTCGGGCAACATTACGATCACCGCCCGTTGCTTTGCGTGCCAAGTTTGCTTTCACACCGCGCAACCATGTTTCAGTTGCCGCTTCACCATTGTGCGCAATCATGGCGGCAAAAAGGGCTATGTTGTAAGGGTGCTGGCCTGAACGAATGCAGACTTGACCTTTGTATTTTGGGTCTGCCAAAGACTCGTATTCAAACGTCTTTATACCGCTACCCACATTGGCATACAACACACGATCACGTAAAGACAAAGCAAACCATTCGTTATTAGCGCCGCGTAAACGAGCCGGTATGGCGTCATTTAGTATTTTTGAATCAACGGGTTGCACCACATTAGCATCAACTAAATCAAGCAAGTTGCCGATGTCAACGACCATTAGTACGTCAGCGCTAGACTTACTGCCTTCAGTTTTAACACGCTCAATTAAACCGTCTTTAACAAATACCGTGTTCACTTTAATGCTCGTATTAGCTGTAAAAAGCTCAATCATGGGGGCAATGAGCTGTGGCTCACGCGTGGTGTATAAGTTGACTTCTTGGGTCGATGAGGCGGCTTGCGTTATGGCCGGCAGTGACATCATTGCGATTGTAGAAAATATAAAAAAACGGGTGAATAAATTTTTGGTTTTCATCATTCTTTGTAGGGTTAACGTTTAATAAACAGGTGAGTGCATCGAGGGTCAGAACTTAAAATATGGTTAAAACAATAGGTGCTTAATTTAGCTTAGTAACCACGCACTAATTAATAATCGAAATTAAATATTAATGAGAATGATTGCTAATTGTATCTATGATACCTGTAATTTAAAACTTATATTGCAGAATATTGTAGGGTTATGGTGTATAAATATTAACTATCATTAAAATTTTATTGATAGTTTTTTAAGGAAAAGGAACGCATGATGAGCAAAACGATTATTCACACAGATAAAGCTCCCGCTGCAGTGGGGCCTTACTCTCAAGCGGTAGTTGCACCTGCTGGCAAATTGGTTTTTTTGTCAGGCCAAATTGGCCTTGACCCTGCAACAGGTGAAATGGTTACAGGCAGTTTTGAAGCAGAGGTTGAGCAAGCCTTCAGCAACATGCATCGTGTGATTGAAGCAGCAAGTGGTCAAGCGAGTAGCATTGTCAAGCTCACCCTATATTTAACTGACTTAAATCGATTTTCTCAAGTTAACGACATCATGGCACGGGTTATACCCCAGCCATTTCCGGCCCGTTCAACAGTGGGCGTAGCCAGTTTACCTAAGGCTGCAACGTTTGAAGTCGAAGCCATCATCGTCGTCTAAACCCCAAGGGGGCAGGGCGGCCGTCATAAAACCCCGGTCTGTTCCTAATAAGTTCGAACGGCTGGGGTTACACACGCCCGAAGACTTCATGCTGCATCTACCCCTACGATACGAAGACGAAACTCGAATCGCTTCGTTAGATGAAGCGATACCCGGTGAGTCGATTCAATTTGAAGGCGAGGTGGTTGACAGTCAAACCACCTATGGCCCTAGAAAGCAACTTGTTGCACAAATGCGTGACGAAAAAGACAGTATTCAACTGCGTTGGCTTAATTTTTACCCCTCTCAAGTGCAACAAATGCAACCGGGCCGACGTTGGCGTGTTAGAGGCGAGGTGAGGGCTGGTTTTCGTGGTTTAGAAATCATTCAGCCTAAGGTTACCCAAGCCGATGCACCCTTATCAGCTAGCCTCACGCCCATTTACCCAACAACCGAGGGTTTACCGCAACCTTCAATTCGTAAAGCCATTGCGCAAGCCCTCGAAAAAGTAACCCTTTCCGACACTCTTGATGCTGCCACGCTAAAAAGCTTAGGTTTGATGTCTTTTGAAAAAGCGATTAAAACTATTCATCATCCCACCCCTACAGATAATGAACAGGCCTTGCTTGATCGCACTCACCCCGCTTGGGTCAGGCTTAAATTTGATGAGTTGCTTGCGCAGCAATTATCGTTGGCAGCGGCTCGACAAGCCCGCCAAAGTAAACAAGCTTCCCCTTTACCACCCA
>JBDNHM010000048.1:0-2034 GCA_041688825.1 Burkholderiaceae bacterium
GTCAATACCGCATTAGTGCGTTGGGCCCCCAACACAATTTTTAACCCACATGTGCACCCCGGTGGTGAAGAAATATTTGTACTACAAGGTGTGTTTCATGACGAGTATGGTTCATACCCTGCCGGCAGCTGGATACGCAGCCCTCGTTACAGCAAGCATGCACCCTTCACCAAAGCCGAAGGTGCACTGATTTATGTGAAGACCGGGCATTTAGGTTGATGGGTTTGGCGTTGTGTGTGGCACTTCACCAAATGTGAGGTGATTAATTCTGAGAACGTTATATCGCTAATATCGATATTTGCTATTTATCGATATTAGCGATATTATTAATTTATCGATTATAGCGATATTTACGATATTTATATTATGATTAAACTCTCAACCAACGCACAAGCTTCTCGACTGTTAACAGCAAGACGTAAAGCACTCGGCTTAACTCAGGCAACCGTGGCATCACGTTTGGGCATTAGTCAAAACAGGTTCTCAGAAATTGAAAAACAACCTTCCCAAATGTCGCTTGATCGATTGCTTTCGTTATTGGGTATTTTGAATGTTGAGTTATTGCTACAAGAACGTGAAATCAATGCTCCCACACAAACCGAGTGGTAGCTATGGCTCGCGTGTCTAAAAATCAAGCCTTAAATATTTGGGCAAACGGTGACCTTGTGGGTCAGTGGCAAGTGTCAAGTCAAGGTGTAGATACTTTAATATACGACTCAACTTGGCTAACTTCAAAATTTGGGCGCCCCATTTCATTGTCTTTACCCTGCTCGATCAATAATGGTTCCTTGCAGGGGCCTGAAATATATAATTACTTCGAAAACCTTTTGCCCGACAGCGACTTAATACGTCGTAGAATTCAAGCCCGATTTCGCACACCTAACACCGGTGCTTTTGAACTTTTAAATGCAATTGGTCGTGATTGCGTTGGTGCGCTACAACTTTTACCTGTCGATCAAAAGCCTCATGCTATTCGCAAGATTGAAGCACAACCCTTGAGTGATCACGACATTGCAAATATATTAAAAGCAACCAGTGCTTCGCCAAGCTCTATGCGTCAAGGCGACGACTTAGACGAGGACTTTAGAATTTCAATTGCGGGTGCGCAAGAGAAAACAGCCCTTCTTTGGCATCAGGGGCGTTGGTGCAGGCCATTGGGTGCAACACCGACAACACATATTTTTAAACTTCCCCTAGGCTTGATCGGTAACAGACAAGCAGATATGCGCACTTCGGTTGAAAACGAATGGTTATGTAGCAAAATAATTCACCAGTTTGGTCTACCTGTTGCATCTTCTGAAATAATGCAATTTGAAGATCAAAAAACTTTAGTTGTAGAACGTTTTGATCGAAGATTAACAGAGCAAAATTACTGGTTGCGATTGCCGCAAGAAGACTTCTGCCAAGTCATGGGCATATCTTCAGAAACCAAGTATCAATCTGATGGCGGCCCATCACTGATTGATGTGGCGAAAGTATTACAACAATCAGAGAACAGAGACCAAGATTTAAAAACACTTCTTAAAGCACAGTTACTGTTTTGGTTGATGGCCGCTACAGATGGGCATGCAAAGAATTTTTCTATATTTATATTGCCGGGGGGGCGGTTTTGTTTAACACCCCTGTACGATGTCTTGTCTGCATGGCCTGTCACCGGGCTTGGCACCAATAAACTTGATCAAAATCGACTGCGTCTCGCCATGGCGATAAGAGGAAAAAATAATCACTATCGTTTGAAAGATATACAGCGCAGGCATTTCAATCATACCGCTCGGTTATGCGGTTGGGGTGAAAATATGGAAAATATTATTTCAGAAGTTTTAGAGCAACTTCCTGAAGTACTGAGCAGTTTAAAAAAAATCTTACCAAGCTCGTTTCCAGAAGAAATATTTATGAGTATAGAGTCAGGTATACAGATCTCAGCAAAGCGACTGTTGCGAATGGCTGATGCGTAAGCCGCCTTTGGGGCGGATGCTTAACTCAAGCCCAAGAATGGCTAATATACGAAAGACTTTTGAATACCCTAATTCGGTA
>JBDNHM010000295.1:0-2576 GCA_041688825.1 Burkholderiaceae bacterium
CGACCAACAGTTGTTTTACCATCGGGTGTCGTGACACAGGTAACTGGCGTAGCACGTGCGCCTTTACGCGGCAAACCAACACCAACCAGGCCTTTACTGTTTGTAAAGACAATACGACCGTTAATGTCGTACCAAGTGTCACGCTCATACCCTTGCATAACAGGGAACTGCACACGATAAATAAGCTGTAACTCGTCAAGGGTCAGGCCAAGGGCCTGAGCAACCAAAACGTCAATTTCGACAAGGGCCATACGGCGAGCATAGTCACTACGCATGGCGCAGTGACGTGTCCAATTTCCGGTAAGGTCTTTCCAAAAGTCGTGAGGTAGGCGCGGGTTGTTAGGCTGACTCCAAATTTGATAGATAAAGTCAGGGTTGTAGACGTGTTCCCAAAGAGGGGCATAGTGGCTTGTAAGACAATTTAATGCGAGGAAGCGGCATCTTAACAACTCACTATTTAAAAGCACCGGTATTCGAGTAAGTTGATTCATCCAGAGGTGAGCCATACCAGCGGTCTTTACAAAAAAATCTATTACTAGGGAGGACATAGTCCCCCCTATGTCAGGTAAATACCTTGATTCTTTAAAAATTATTGAAGAAACAGCGTTAACGTGAGCAACCCCGGTTGGCCCAATTACTGGCCTTGTTGTTCTCTCACCAGAAATACTAACGTAATTACTGAAGATCAACCTAAAATAATCAGTAACTGGTTTAGCAGCTGTTCGACCCTTTTCCACCCAACTCACACGAGGTGTTCGACGCAGGTACTCTGCCTTATCGGCCATTGGAATGTAGTTGCTTCGAGGTAAGTAATCGTCAGGTAGGGTTTCTAGGTCTATGTTGTCATAGTGCCCTTTTTCCGTTGAAACTCTTCGAGGGGTTTTGTTATAAGGATTAGCCACAAAAAAATGGGGTCCTGATAGTACCCAATCTTGAGGGGTTGAGGCAAACTCGTGATTGTTATTGGGGCGGCGGGTAATCGTACCGTCTTTTTGTTGCATAGTTTCATTCCACATTTCTGTAGCGAAATAATCATCTGCTAAGTCTGCAAGTCGTTTGGGTTGCTGCGAAAGTTTACGCAGTACGCTAGAAAGTGTTCCTGCATGTATGGCAGGTAAGCGGGCGCGCAGGGCAGGTGTACCCGGCTCATCGTATAGATTTGCAAATGTGGTCAAGGCAGCTGAATCAACTTTTACAATACGATCTTGATGGCCGGTTGTGTTCCACTTACCATTGCCTAATTTAATGCCCTCGGGTAAGCCAGCACCATCGTGTTGATAGCAAGCATCAACGGTTGATGGGATGAATAAATTAGCAATATTATCAAATATAGGTTGTTCACTTATACTGCCGTAAACGTTAATACTGTATTTGACTCTGTCACCAATTGGAAAAAGTATGGTTTGATTTTGAAATTGAAAATGCCTTCGCAAACGACTGTAAATTGCTTCACGTAAAACCCCACCTTTAGGGTCGTCATATGGCCCTTCTGGGTGCAATAAGCCTGAAACACCCTGTTTGTTGTTCAAGCCCCAAGCAAGCGGCATAA
The DNA here is from genome assembly GCA_041688825.1 of Burkholderiaceae bacterium. GTDB lineage: Bacteria > Pseudomonadota > Gammaproteobacteria > Burkholderiales > Burkholderiaceae_B > Algicoccus. The sequence continues at coordinate 1,550 of JBDNHM010000295.1, forward strand.
AACATTTATAAAGGTTTGTTTGCTGGCCTTTAAGTAAGGGGTAGTTCTGTGACGCATTCAAAAATTTTTGTATTCCCTCTGCTTCTTGTAGTTCATCTGTCCACGCGACTTGAAGCCCTGAGAATTGTTCAAAAGCATCCGCTCGTAATTTGGTTAAGTCACTTGCACTCACTTTACGAATAGCAAAGATTGGGTTGCGTTCGCCCAAAATGCCTGATTCATTCCACTCGACTTTAAGCCAAGGTGGGTTTCCAAGAACCAAATCAAAACCACCACGTTGTAACAGTACATCAGCGAACATAAGCTGCCAGTGTAAAAACCGACGGTCTTTAGCAACAGCTTCAACTAATGCTACGCGTGGAAAATGTTCTCTCAGTTTTTTTATACGCAACTGCCCAAACTTGTCGTGTAAATTAGCTTGATCTACCGCTTGACTAAGCGGTAGCTGTGTTTCAAAGCCATCTAATTTAAACTGCACTTCAGGCACAATCACTTGTGGTGCTTCAGGTTCAGTAGAGCTTAAATCAAGGCTACCCTGAACATCCATATCGACGATACTGCCTTCTAATATGGTGCCCACCTCCATCCACCAAGCTTCTCGACTTGGCAGGGTTTCACTTTGGGTGATTGGCCAAAACCATAACGCACACCAATAATCCATCACTAGCTTCAAGCGACGGTAAGGGGTGGCTTTGTCCCCATCTTCACTCAGTAAACCTTGCTTGCGAATGGCTTCTTTTTGCAGTCTTGAACTAACCCCATTCTTATAATCATCTTCTGAAACGGTTTGCGGCCAAAGTGTCATTGCGTCTTCTGTACGGGCACGATCACGTGCCATCGCTTGAGTATGTTCTGCCCATAAATCATCACTGCATTTACTAAGTTGCTGAAGTCGATTGACTTCAAAATTAGACAATGGCTTAAGCAACTCTTTACGCCACAGTTTGATTCGTTCGAAGTCGTCTTTGTAAAGTCATTTAGCAACTTTTTCGCTGTAATTAGCCATGCCTGGGTCGGGCAATAAAAA
>JBDNHM010000296.1:0-13597 GCA_041688825.1 Burkholderiaceae bacterium
ATCGTGATTATTGGGTGTTGGTGCACGATGCTGCGCGCCCGGGGCTTTCGCCTGAAAGCTTGGCGCGATTAATTGATTTGTGTTTGGCGCACCCTGTGGGGGGGCTGTTGGCTTTGCCCCTTGCTGACACACTAAAAAATGCACATACCGATTCAAATCAGGTGGCGCAAACCGTTAAACGTGATCACATGTGGTTGGCGCAAACGCCACAAATGTTTCGTGCACACATGCTACACATGGCTTTAAGTGGTGCGTTGGCAGCGGGTTTTGAGTTAACAGACGAGGCCAGTGCGATAGAGTGGGCCGGTCACTCGCCTTTATTGGTTGTCGGTTCGGTTAAAAATGCCAAGGTCACTTGGCCTGAAGATTTTGAATGGGTGGGTTCATGGTTAACAAAACAACAATGAGTGATGTACCGTTTCGAGTGGGGCAGGGGTTTGATGTACATGCCTTGGTGCCCAATCGACCTTTGATATTGGGTGGTGTCACCATTGATCATACACATGGCCTATTGGGTCATTCAGATGCTGATGCGTTATTGCATGCCATTACCGATGCGCTATTGGGGGCGGTCGGGCTGGGCGACATTGGGCAACACTTTTCTGATCGTGACCCACAATATAAAAACGCTGACAGTCGGGTTTTACTGAAAGCGGCCTATCAAAAAGTTCAGACTGCTGGCTGGGGTGTCGTTAATATTGACGCCACCATTCACGCTCAGGCGCCTCGTATCGCACCACATGCCAGCGCCATGATAAAAAATATAAGTGATGACTTACAGGTGCAACCTGATTGCATCAACATTAAAGGGAAAACGAACGAAGGCTTAGGTCACTTGGGGCGTGAGGAAGGTATAGCCGTGACGGTGGTGGCGTTACTGTGCAAGCGGTAAATTTAGTTGTGCGAGTAACCCACCCTGTTTGCTAGGCAATAATTCAAGTGTGCCCCCTACGCCAGCCATTAAACGATTCACAATTGCCAGCCCTAACCCTGCACCACCACCCCCAGTGCGTGCGCTTTCACCACGAGAAAAAGGTCTTAATAACCGCGCTACGTCTTGTGGCCGAATGCCGTGGCCGCTATCTTCAATATTGATCAACACCCGATCATTTTTAATGTGAACAGAAACCTCAATGTTAGTCACCGACTTAGGTTGGCTTTGCGCAGGAGAATGAATTTTTTTCTGATGGCCATAACGTTTGGCGTTTTCAATTAAGTTCGTTAAGCAACGGTTCAAGTCGTGGGGGTCGATTAAGGCCTTTGCATGAACTGTAAACCCTAAAGTAATCGTGCATTCATGCTTAAGGGTATGCAGCTGTGATGTTTGAACGGCTGATTGAACCGCTTGGGCCACATCGATGGCTTGGCAAGGCGGCTTGCTTACCGGGCGAGCGTAATCAAGCAGTTGGTTAAGGCTGCACTCGACCTGAGCCAAGTCTTGATCAATCGCGACTTGTTGTGCCTCGCTCATGGGGCTCATTTCGACTTCAAGTCGCATGCGCGCTAGCGGGGTTCGCAAGTCGTGAGAAATACCAGCCAACATGAGGTTGCGATCGGCTTCAGCCTCTTGCAAGTCAGTCACCATGCGGTTAAAGCTTCTGTTGAGTGCTCTGATTTCACGTGCGCCTTTTTCAGGTAAAGGCTTGGGGGTCTGGCCGCGCGACATCATTTGCGCATTGCGCGCAAGACGATTTAGAGGGCGGTTCAAATAGCCCACAGCAATTGCCGCACCAATGAATGACAACAAAATGGCCGCTGTTACCCAGCTGACCCACTCTGTGTCAGATGTGTCGTTGATGTGTTCGCGTTCGAGGGCTAACCAATATTGAATCTGGTCAGCTTTAAACCCCACCCATAAGCCGGGTTCACCATTTAAAGCCCAAAATAAGGGGGTTTTTTTATTTAATTGTGCATCGACTAGTGCCGAGACTTTATTCCAGTAGTCTGTCGTTTCAACAGGGGTGGCTTGGTCAATCGGGCGCCAAGGTTTTATGCGAATGGCGTCGTGCGCAGCGATTTCATTCAGCAGTCGGGGGTGTTGACTGGGGGGTGAAAAGTCTAATGACAATTGGGCTAGACTGATTGCACTGCTGATGCGATGGCTGGCTTGAATGGCCCGGGGTTCTAAGTCAATTGAAAAGAAAACATGCACCCACGCTGCTAAACTTGCCAGCATTAAAACCGCAATCAACATAAACGTGCGAGCAAAAAGCCCAATACGAAATTTAGGGGCTGTCATGGGGTACAAAAACGTAACCAAGCCCCCAAACCGTTTGTATAAACTGTGGCTTTGAGGGGTTTGATTCAATTACTCGTCGCAGGCGAGAAATTTGCACGTCAAGGCTGCGATCAAATGCTGCGTATTCTCTGCCACGGGCAAGTTCCATGAGTTTGTCGCGCGACAAGGGTACACGGGGGTTGCGAACAAACGCTTTTAAAACAGAAAACTCACCTGTTGTGATCGGTATTTTTTTAGCCCCACAGTGCAAAGTGCGGTTTGATAAATTGAGTGTAAATGCGCCAAATGGCGCCAACTCTGGTTGTGAGCTTGGCGCACTGGGGTGTTCATCTGGCTGTTTACGGCGAAGTACGGCGTTAATGCGGGCTAATAGTTCGCGGGGGTTAAATGGTTTAGATAAGTAGTCGTCTGCACCCATTTCAAGGCCAGCGATACGATCGTGGTCTTGCGCTCGAGCGGTAAGCATAATAATAGGGGTTGTATTGTTTGCGCTGCGCAAGCGCCTGCAAATTGAAAACCCGTCTTCTTCAGGCATCATGACATCAAGTACTAATAAATCAAAGGCCTCACGTTGCAAGTATTTTTGCATTTCAAGTGCGTCTTGAGCCGCAAGCACCATAAAACCCTGTTCTGATAAATAACGCCTTAGCAAGTCTCGTAATCTGGGGTCGTCATCAACAATTAAAATTTTGCGGCTAGGGTTTAAGGCAGGTCGTTTATTTGATTTATTTTCAAGCATGTTTGTTTTTAATGAGCCAATAATTTTTTATTGACCCCATAGCAGGTAGAAGGTTCATTACAATTGCAAGATGAAACCGATTTTGGCCCTTGAAACATCAACGTCACGCTGCGGCGTGGCATTAATTTCGCACCATAATGGTGTTGAAACAATCGTCGTTCGCGAAGTTTCAGGGGTTTCTGGTCACGCCGAAAGTTTACTCCCTCTCGTTCAAGAGGTGCTTGATGCAACTGAGACATCGCGAGATCAGCTCGGGGCGATTGCTTTTGGTCAAGGGCCAGGTGCTTTTACGGGCCTTAGGGTGGCGTGCGGGGCGGCTCAGGGTATTGGTTTTGCGCTGGGCATACCCGTCTTACCTGTCGGTGCTTTAACGGCTATGGCTGCTGCCATGTCGGCTCAATACGGTTTACGTTTAGTCGCGCTTGATGCACGCATGCATGAAGTTTATTTTGCGGTTTGGGCGCAAACGTCTGCCACAGAGGCCAGTCAAATCTACCCTGAAACCTTGGGTTTAATGCCTCTGCAAGCCCCCGTTTTAATTGCCGCTCAAGATCTCATGCCTTTCATTTTGCAACGCTTACCGTATTGGCTTAGGGCGCTAGAGGGTTCAATCGACACGGGGTCAGCACAATTAGGCTCAGCAACAATGGGTTCCGTGCAAACTGGTTTAAGCGGAAATGGCTGGGCGTTGTTAGGTGAGACTGATCAGTGGTTTAATGTGTTCAAAGCCCGTTGCAAAACCGTTTTAAGGCCGCCACATACGTTTAACTTATGTGATGAAACAGCTATTCCGCAGGTGGCATGGGTGGCTCGTTTGGGGGCGGCGGCTTTGCAGGCAGGTAAAGGGTTAAAAGCTGAACAAGCGGCACCTTTTTACTTGCGTGATAAGGTCGCTTTTACATCTGTAGAGCGTGCGCAAGGCATGGGTGGCAACCCCAAAGCGGGCGATATAAATGGTGTTGTCAATACGAATGTAAATTTAAAAATGGCGACTACCGTTACGGCGCCTATTTTGTTGCCTATGTTGCGGGCTGATTTAAATGAGGTGGCCGAGCTTGAGCAAATGTCTCAATCTTTTCCATGGTCAAAGCAAAACTTTACTGACGCTTTGGCTGCGGGTTACCCGGCTTGGGTGGTGCGCAACCAAGGCGAACTTGCCGGGTTTTGTGTGGCTATGATGGCACCAGATGAAATGCATGTGCTCGTGATTGCCGTTAACCCCAACAACAGGCGTCATGGCTTGGGTTCCATCATGCTTCAAGCGGCCCGACAGTTAGCGGTGCAGTCAGCCCTAAGTCGCATTTTGCTTGAGGTGAGGCCATCAAACGAGAAGGCATTGGCTTTTTACAACCGCAACGGGTTTGAGCGAATTGGTGTGCGTAAAGGCTATTACCCTTCGGGTAAGACCGGCCGAGAAGACGCTTTGGTTTTGGCTGGCGCGGCTGAATATGTGTCTACCGCAGGGGTTTTGTTATGAAAAAGCAGCGGGCCACATTTGATGTTTATGTCAGCCCTTTGCAACACGCTTGGCTTGATGTGTTGGGGGTTGATGCACCCTGGCTGGAAAAAAAGAAAGTAGCGCCTAAAAGCGCAGAACGGTTGATGACCAATGCGCCGGTTAGTGCAGATCGTATTGCTCCTAAGGTAATACCTGCAGTCATAACGCGGCCGACTGATTTAAAAGCATTTGAGGGTAATGCAGTCGCCGTTTCTGTAATAGCCAAGCAACACAATGGCCTAGATGATTTAAACGCGCAGATGCTGGCATGTAAAGCCTGTAACCTATGCAAAAATAGAATTCAGGCGGTGGTTGGTGTAGGTGTTCAGCGGCCAGCCATCATGATTGTGGGCGAAGCTCCCAGTGAGCAAGAAGATCGCTTAAATTTACCATTTGCGGGTCGGTCGGGCGAGTTGCTTGACAAAATGTTGGCAGCCATCGGGCGACAACGAGACCGTGATGTGTACCTCACCCATGTTGTGAAATGTCGGTCACCCAACAGCCGCAGCCCACGTCCAGAAGAAATCGCAGCGTGCCAACCTTTTCTGTTTGCTGAAATTGCAACCATACAACCTCAGTTAATTTTAGCTATGGGGCGATCAGCCGCGCAGGCTTTGTTGGGTCAAGACGCCCCACTTGAAACCTTTCGCGAGCGATTGTGGTCGTTTAATAAGACAACGCATGCAGCCACGGCAGTTTCAGAACCTGTTTCTGATCTCGTTTTAGTGACACAAACGGGTGATTCGCTACAACCCGGTTTAGCTTCACCCGGCATACCGTTGCTTGTCACCTATCACCCCGCTTTCTTGCTCAGTAGCCCTGCAGATAAAAAACGCGCCTGGCAAGATTTACAAAAGGCGCGTGACCTGATTGTTGATGTTTAATTTTGAATTGAATGGGGTGTCTATATGTGCACTTGCTTTTGGCTGTCTTAGTCGTGCTTGAGCGCTGAACCGTGGCCTTCGCGACCAATCTCGTTAAGAAGATCAGGGTTGGCTTTTAAATTATTATTTTTCCAGCGAATAATAACCAACATTATAGTGGCCACTAACAAGCCAAAAATCACAATAATGGCGTTAATCGGTAACGATAACCATAGCAGCAAGGTGTACACCGCCACCATCACCAAAATATTGATTTGTTCATTAAAATTTTGTACGGCAATTGAATGACCTGCAGACAGTAAGACATGACCACGGTGCTGTAACAGTGCATTCATTGGTACAACAAAGTAACCTGACAAGCCACCAATTAAAAGCAGTAGCGAGTAGACTTCCCAATTACCTGAAACCAGGGGCATGATCAGTACAACAAAGCCCATGGCTACACCCATTGGCAAGACGCGCAGTGCGCGTGGCAAGGCCACACGGCTAGCAAGTATGGCGCCAAATATCGTACCAAAGGCGGTAATACCCATCAATATAGAGGTTTGATCTAGACGCAAACCTAAGTGGCTTTTACCCCACTCAATAACCATTAATTGCAACGTGGCACCTGCACCCCAAAACAGGGTGGTAACGGCCAGTGAAATTTGCCCAAGCTTGTCGCGCCAAAGTATTTTTACATACCCCCAAAAGGCGCTGATAAGTTTTAGCGGGTTTTTTTGTTGGCGAGGGTAAATGATGTGCGTTTTAGGTATGAGTAGATTGCATATGGCAGCCGCCAAATAAACAAAGGCAATACACAAAATAGCGGCTTCAGCTGGCGTTTGAACAATACTGCCAATCGTTTCATGGCTAAGTAGCCAATTAGATACGAGTGGTGAAATCAATACCCCACCTAAAACCGTACCTAAAATAATTGAAACAACCGTAACGCCTTCGATCCAGCTGTTGCCCTTGACTAAATCAAGCGGCTTAAGCATTTCTGTGACGATGCCGTATTTGGCGGGTGAGTAAGCGGCCGCCCCAATGCCCACTAAGGCATATGCAGCACAGACTAAGTATGTTTGACCGACAGCGGTCAGGCCAAAAACGCCATACCAAAACATCGTCAAACAGCCCACTATTTTGAGGGTGTTGGTGGCAAACATCACCCGACCCTTCGGGAAGGTGTCGGCAAATGCCCCAACGAATGCAGCTAATAAGACATAAGTGGCGGCAAACCACCATTTCATCATGGGGGCCATCCAGTCGGGGCCACCCAATTGCATAATGAGGGCTATGGCTGCAATAAAAAGTGCATTGTCAGCTAAGGAAGACAAGCCTTGCGCACCCATAACAAGATAAAAACCCCGATTCAATTGCGACCCCCCCGAAGATTAGCGGTTGAGTATAGCCGTATCAATGTGGCTGTGTGAGGTATTATTTCACTAGAAAGACCAACGGAAACTAACTTGTGCGACTAACCCATATAAAACTTGCTGGCTTTAAATCGTTTGTTGACCCCACGGTTATACCGACCCCAAGTCAGTTGGTGGGTGTAGTGGGCCCAAATGGTTGCGGTAAATCGAACATTATTGACGCCGTGCGTTGGGTGCTGGGTGAAACGCGCGCCACAGAATTGCGCGGCGAATCGATGCAAGACGTTATTTTTAGTGGCTCAGGTCAACGCAAACCCTCAGGCCGCGCTTCAGTTGAACTGGTTTTTGATAATTCCGATGGTCGCGCATCGGGGCAGTGGGCAACATTTGCTGAAATTTCGGTTCGTCGTATTTTAACGCGCGACGGTACCAGCTCGTATTTAATCAACAACCAGCAAGTGCGTCGCCGTGACGTACACGACATCTTTTTAGGTACAGGGTTAGGTACTAAAGGTTATGCCATTATCGGGCAGGGCATGATCACCCGCTTAATCGATGCTCGCCCCGAAGAGTTGCGCGTTTTTTTAGAGGAAGCTGCTGGCGTTTCACGTTACAAAGAGCGCCGCCGCGAAACTGAAAGCCGTTTGTCAGACACGCGTGAAAACTTATTACGGGTTGACGATATTTTATCTGAGCTCAATACGCAGCTTAGTAAGCTTGAATTGCAAGCGGCTGTGGCTGCCCAGTTTCGTGGCCTTGAAACCGAAGGTAAAGAAAAGCAACAGGCTTTGTGGTGGTTAAAAGAAACGGCAGCACACCAAGATCGCGCCAGCGCACAACAAAAAATTGAGCAAGCACAGCTTGCGCTTGAAGCGGCTACAGCTCAGTTACGCTCAAACGAAGCCGCACTTGAGTCACGTCGTCAGGCTCATTATCAAGCCAGTGATGCTGTGCACAGGGGGCAGGCAGCCCTATATGAGGTCAACGCGCAAGCCAGCAGCCTTGAAGCTGAAATTCGCCATGTGATTGAAACCCGTGACCGAGTACAGTTACGCAAGCAACAGCTCGATACACAAATGACCGATTGGCAGGCTCAAATCAGTCACTGCATTGATCAAACCGAAACCAGTCAAGCTAACCTTGACGAACAATTAGCTGTGGTTGAACAAACCCGCGAGCGTACTGAACAAGCCCATCAACAATGGCCAGAAATTGAGCGGCAAGTTCGCGAGGCGGCTGCGCAACGCGACACATTAAGAGTAGCGCTTTCTAGGCTTGAACAAGACATCGCGCTCACGGCACAAAGACAAGGTGATGCGCAACGTCAGCTTCAAAATCTTGACATACGTCGTGAGCGTTTAACCCAATCGCGATCTGCTGTCGTAGCGCTTGACCCGTCCCGTTTAAATCAGTTGGCAGGCGATAAAGTAGCGGCTGAACAGTTGCTTGTGCAAGCGCAAGCCACTCTGATTGATCTTGAAGCACAATTGCCCAAAGCTGAACAGGCAAGGTTGGCGGCGCAACTCGTGGTGCAAAACGAAACGCAAGCATTGTCTCGGCTTGAGGCGCGTTTGGGTGCATGGGTCAAGTTGCAAGAAGATGTGCAACGCTCGGGTAAATTAGAAGGTTGGTTAAACCATCATGAGCTCGCAGCTTTACCGCGCCTGTGGCAAAAACTACACATTCAGCAAGGTTGGGAAGCGGCCTTAGAGGCTGTTCTTCATGAATGCATGACAGGTGTTGAAGTCACCCAACTTGATTGGACAAAAGGCTTCTCTGAAGATTCGCCACCCGCACGATTGGCGTTTTACCAAATGCCCACGCCCAGCGCCATGCCTGCCGAGGCAGCAGGTTTCACGCCATTGTTATCGTTGGTGCAAACCAGTGATGCAGCGTTGCGCAACTTATTGCAAATGTGGTTAGGTAGCCTCTATACAGCCCCAAATTTAGCAACCGCTTTGGCACAACGCCATACTTTGCCTGCCGGTGCGGCTTTTGTGGTGCCAAGTGGCCATCGCGTGCAGTTACACAGCGTTCAATTTTATGCGCCTGATTCTGAGCAGGCAGGTATGTTGGCGCGGCAGCAAGATATTGAAAACCTACAACGTGAAATTAAAGCGTTGCAACTGATCGTAGATGGCGTGCGCGCCGATGCAGCGCGCTCTGAAGTGGCTAGGCAGCAAGCTTCGCAAGCATTGGTGCCTGCTCGGCAGCGTGCGAGCGAACTCACACAACGCGTGCACAGTTTGCAATTGACCTTCAGCAAGCTTGCCCAAGAAGTTGAGCAAAGTCGCGTTGAGTCAACCCGTCTTGATGACGAATTAGCAGAAATTAAAGATCAATATGAAACGCTTGTGATTGATCGCGAACAGGCCCAAGAAGCATTTGAAGTATTAGATGAAAAGCTTGCCACCGAGCAATCGGCGTTTACTGACGCAGAAATGAAAGGTGAAGACATCGCAGCGCAGGCAGATCAAGCCCGCACACTTTTGCGCGATCAAGAGCGCCAACAGCAAGAGGCCGAGTTTACGCAACGCACCATTCAATCGCGTATGGCTGAATTGCAACGCAATCAGCAATTAGCCTCTGAGCAGTTTGCGCGCGCCAAGCATGAGCTTGATTTGCTTGATCAAGAGCTGGCAACTTTAGACGCAGCCACGGCACAAGCGGGTTTGCAAGAGGTCCTCGAGCAGCGTGCCGAGCGAGAAGAAGCCCTGAATCGTTTACGCATTGAAATGAATCGTCTTGAGGCTGAGCTACGTGAAGCTGATGAAGGTCGCTTGTCAATTGAACAGTCGCTGCAACCGCAACGCGATCAAATTATGGCATTGCAATTGCAAGAACAGGCTGCTCGATTGGCGGTAGAGCAATTTGCCGAACAATTAGATGGTCAGGCCGTTGCGCGTGGCACCATTGAAGCAATGATCAATGCGCGAAGTGTTGAGTCATCACAATGGCAAAAATCAAGCTGGTTACAGTCTGAGGTGCAACGTATAAACCGTCAAATTGAATCGTTGGGAGCAGTTAATTTAGCAGCGCTTGATGAGTTGCAGTCTTCAAAAGAGCGCCAGGGTTTTCTGCAGTCGCAATACGCTGATCTGCATGAGGCTATCACAACCTTAGAAGACGCCATTCAAAAAATTGATCGTGAAACCCGTGGTTTATTACAAACCACTTTTGATGCGGTTAACGGCCACTTTGGTGAGTTGTTCCCCAAGTTATTTGGTGGTGGGGACGCGCGCCTCGTGATGACGGGTGAAGAAATTCTTGACGCGGGTGTTCAAATGATGGCGCAACCACCTGGCAAACGTAACACCAGTATTCATTTGTTATCGGGCGGTGAGAAAGCACTCACTGCCACGGCACTTGTGTTTGCCCTGTTTAAACTGAACCCTGCGCCGTTTTGTTTACTTGACGAAGTTGATGCAGCGCTTGACGATGCCAATACTGAGCGTTACGCTAACCTGGTAAGTGGTATGAGTGATCAAACACAATTCTTATTTATTTCCCACAATAAAATAGCGATGCAAATGGCTAAACAGTTGGTGGGCGTAACCATGCAAGAGCAAGGGGTCTCGCGTATTGTGGCCGTCGATATTGAGTCGGCTTTGCAGTTAACTGCTGACGCATAATCTCAAAGGTTCATATGAGTGATTTACAAATTAGCCTAATTGTTCTCGGTGTAGCAATCATTTTGATTGTGCTGGGTTTTAACCTTTGGCAAGATCGGCGCATTCGCCAGCGTATGCAGGCGCATTCACCATTAGGTGATCGTGACCCCCTGTTAAGCGATAGTTCAGTGACTGATTCAAGCCGCCGTGAACCCGGCATGAATCAGTTTAATACTGAGCCTACGCTGCGAACAGAGCATGAGGGTGATGCGACTTTAGCTTTTGAAGAGCCTGACGAATCGGTTGAAGTCGTCATCGAACTGATTTTGCCGCAAGCTGTTTCGGGTGCGCAAATTATGCAGGCCATACCCCCAAGTTTAATGGCGGGTCGTAAAACGGTGCGTGTGTTTTGGCAAGACGAAGCCGGTCGCTTGCATAGCCGACCTAACCCTGCAGATAATTATGAACGTTTACAGTTTGCCGTATTACTGGCAAATCGTTCAGGCCCCTTGAACGATATTGATTGGTCAAAAATTTGGAATCGTATTCAATCTGTTGCTGATGCACTAGACGGCCACTTAGAAGGGCCTGAGCAAGACGAGGTTCTGACACGTGCCAGTAAACTTGATGAGTTATGCGCAACCCTTGATAGTCAGGTTGCATTAACTTTGGTGTTGGGTTCGAACCAAAAAATTGAAGATATTTTGGTCGGTGCACAATCGATGGGTTTTGCTTATCAGGCGGGCATTTTGAATTGGGTAGACGATCATGGTCTGCCTTGTTTCACGGTAAGTCGCATTGATGGCGATTCGTTTGATACGGGTGTGGCTAAGGTTGATCGCTTATCTATGTTACTAGACGTGCCCCGCAGTCCGGCTCACTTAAGGGCTTTTGGCCGAATGCTTGATGTTGGTTTAGAGCTTGCGCATCGGTTTGGCGCTGAATTGGTTGACGACCAAGGTCAACCCGTGGCTTCAGGTGCTGATGTGTCAATCGATACGCATTTACAGGCTTTATTCGTTCAGCTTGAATCAGCAGGTTTGACCGCAGGTAGCCCTAGGGCTCGACGCGTTTTTGCATAAGGGGTCAACGCGTGCCAACGTTGTCTTTGCCAGATGCTCAAGCCCGTTCGCAACAGTTGCGCCAAACCCTGGAACAGCATAACCATTACTATTACGTATTAGATGCCCCCAGCATTTCTGATGCCGCTTACGATCAACTGATGCTTGAGTTGATCGCGCTAGAGTCTGAGTTTCCAATACTGTGTTCGTCTGAATCACCCACACAGCGGGTGGGTGCAAAACCACTTGATGCATTTGAAAGCGTCACGCACAGCGTACCGATGTTGTCTTTGGGCAATGCGTTTGACGAGGCTTCAGTTCTTGCATTTGATAAGCGTGTTCACGATACGTTGGTGCAATCGGGTCTGATACAGCCCACCTTAGCCCAACCCGCTGATGCACTCGACACGCCTGACAGTTCACGATCTACCCATCAAGTAACCTACTTTTGTGAATTAAAACTCGATGGTTTGGCCATCAGTTTACGTTACGAGAAAGGGTTATTAGTGCAAGCCGCCACACGTGGTGATGGTCAAACAGGAGAAGATGTTACCGCCAACATTCGAACCATTCGCGCCATACCTTTACGTCTAAAGCAACCTGCCCCTGACGTGATTGAAGTGCGGGGTGAAGTGTTTATGAATCGAGGTGATTTTGATCGTTTGAATCAGGCGCAACAACAGCGGGGTGAAAAGGTGTTTGTGAACCCTCGAAACGCCGCAGCAGGCAGTTTGCGACAGCTTGATTCTCGCATCACCGCTCAACGCCCTTTGCGGTTTTTTGCCTATGGCTGGGGGGCTTTGAGCATTGAACCTAAGGCCACGCATGCCGATATGTTGCAATTCATGTCCTCACTCGGCGTACCCATTAACGCTAAACAAAATCAGTGTGTGCAAGGCGCTGCTGCGTTGCTGTCTTACTATCAACATGTTGCCGTTATTCGGGCACAGTTAGCTTACGATATTGACGGTGTGGTTTACAAAGTAAACGCTTTAAACGCCCAGCGAGTGTTAGGGTTTGTGGCTAGAGCACCGCGATTTGCAATTGCGCATAAATTCCCCGCAGAAGAGGCTACAACAAAACTTCTGGGTATTGATGTGCAAGTCGGGCGAACCGGTGCTATTACGCCCGTGGCACGACTTGAACCTGTTTTTGTAGGTGGCGTTACGGTTACCAATGCAACACTGCACAACGAAGACGAAATTCTACGTAAAGATGTGCGTTTAGGAGACACCGTCATTGTTAGACGGGCCGGCGACGTTATACCCGAGGTGGTGGGGCCTGTTTTGTCACTTCGACCATTACATACATCGGTGTTCCAAATGGTGACAAGTTGTCCGGTGTGTGGTTCTGCCGTTGAACGCTTACCTGACGAAGCCATTTCGCGATGCACTGGTGGGTTGTATTGTCCCGCACAACGTAAGCAAAGCTTGTTGCATGCGGTCTCAAGAAAAGCGCTCGATATGGAAGGTTTAGGTGAAAAGTTAATCGAGCAATTAGTGGACCGCAACCGCGTGCATTCAATTGCTGAATTATTCACTTTAACAGTCGATGAACTTGCAACATATGATCGTATGGGGCTTAAGTCGGCACAAAACGCCATTGAAGCAATCAACCAAGCGCGCAAACCACCCCTAGGGCGTTTAATTTACGCTTTGGGTATTAGGCATGTGGGTGAAGCCACTGCGCGCGATCTGGCGCTGCATTTTGGTTCGCTAGATAAGTTGCTGCTGGCGCAAGAAGAGCAGTTACTTGTTGTAAACGATGTTGGTCCTGTTGTAGCCGGTTCAATATTGCGTTTTTTTGCGGAAGTGCACAATCGTGACATCATTCACGACTTGGCCACACAAGGGGTTGAAGCCCAAACGCCTGTTCCCCTCATTGCGGGGTCGTTGATGGGTCAAACCTTTGTGATCACGGGTACCTTAGAAATCATGACACGTGAACAAGCGACAGAAGCCATTTTGTTAGCGGGCGGTAAGGTCAGTGGAAGTGTGTCGCGTAAAACCAACTATGTTGTGGCAGGCGCTGAAGCAGGGAGCAAGTTGACTAAAGCCCAATCATTGGGTGTCAAGGTCATAAACGAGGCCACATTGCGCGACCTCGTGAAATCATGAACTAACTGATGCGTTACAGACTGATTGAGTAAGCTAACCAATCAATCAATCAATCAATCAATCAATCAATCAATCAATCAATCAATCAAT
>JBDNHM010000297.1:0-1087 GCA_041688825.1 Burkholderiaceae bacterium
GCTGATGGGGTCGTGTGTGATGTCACTGACTTTAATCGCTTAGCCGATACGTTGAACCTAATTGATGCGACGTTTGGTTCGATTGATATTCTTGTCAATAATGCTGGCCTGCGAGATCGACGCGAGGTGTTTGCGTTTGAGTTAGACGCGGTTCGGCAGATGTTTGAGGCCAACCTAGTGGCGCCTTTTGAGCTCTCTCGTCTCGTTGCGCAACGCATGGTGAAAGAAAAGCGAAGCGGACGCATCATTAACTTGACTTCGATTGCTGGGCCTATTTCGCGTGCGTCAGATGCCATTTACACAACAGCGAAAGGTGGGCTGGCTGCCATGACGCGTGCACTAGCAGCTGATTTTGGTCAGTACGGTATTACCGTGAATGGGGTGGCGCCTGGTTTTTTTGCGACTGAGGCAAATGCTGAGTTGGTAGCCGACGTCACCATTGCCCAAACACTTGAAAATCGAACGTCATTGGCTCGCTGGGGGCGCCCCGGTGAAATTGCCGGTGCCGTTGCGTTTCTGGCCTCGGATGCGGCCTCTTATGTTACCGGCGAAGTGATTGCTGTTGACGGTGGTTATCTTGCCCATTTTTGACGTTTATCGCGGTGCATGTGACCGACTGAATTAAACCAGAGCAAAGTTATTTTGAATTTAGTTCGATGATGTACAAAAGAATACAATCGATTAACTTGTACTCTTAGTGATGCAATGCATTTGTTTAGCAATCAACATAACCGGACATTAAAATGAAAAAAATAAGCCAATTTTTAACCGCTTTTTTTATGGGTATAACCGTGTTGACTATCGCTGGTTGTGCATCAACTTCACAGCAAGAGGGCACAGGCGAATATATTGACGACAGCGTCATTACAACCAAGGTTAAGGCAGCTATCTTGAATGATCAAGGGCTGAAGGTGTTAGACATTAATGTTGAAACATTTAAAGGTATCGTTCAATTAAGTGGTTTTGTGAACATTCCTGCACAAGCAACTATTGCCGCGAACTTAGCGCGTTCAGTATCAGGCGTTAAATCAGTTAAAAACGACATTCGTATTAAGTAAAGGGTTGTATTGAGTCACTGAGTCACTGA
>JBDNHM010000298.1:0-1426 GCA_041688825.1 Burkholderiaceae bacterium
GATATAACAATGTGCCTCACTGAAATTAAGTAGGCGGCATATGTAATTGATTTGTTTTAACTGGTTCCGCAGGCTTAGACTCAAATGCAAACGATGTTTCTGAAAAGGTATACCGATACCAAGGGGCATCGTTGGTACGACCCAATGGGTGCCTGAGACCAGTCTATCGAATCTATAAGTGGTGGCGCCTTTACCCGTCAAGCCACGGTGGCTAGACAATAACTCATCATGGTCAGCCGTAAAAATAATAATGGTGTTGTCGGTCAGTTTTAGAATGTCTAAGAAATTGAACAATAACTGCATCTGGCTGTCGGCCGCACGAATCGAATTGAAATAAAAAAAGTGTTAGCTTCTAGCCATTTAATGTGAACGATATGATGTGGCTACGGGCATTTTGGCTTATCGAATAATGATTGGGTGGTTAGTAGATAAGCTTTAAATATGAAACACATATCATCGATGTAAAGTCAAAAGTTTCTGACAAACTGCCTCGGTGACCTGTTCAGTGGTGGCCGAGCCACCCAAGTCACGGGTGTGCAAAGATAAGTTCGACGTTACATACTCAATTGCTACCATCAGCTTCTGCGAAGCTTCGATTTCACCTAAGTGTTCTAACATCATCACCACCGACCAAAAGGTACCCACAGGGTTGGCTAAGCCTTTGCCCATGATGTCAAATGCTGAGCCATGAATGGGCTCAAACATTGACGGGTAGCGGCGCTCAGGGTCAATGTTTCCCGTGGGTGCGATGCCCAAACTGCCAGCTAAAGCTGCGGCTAAGTCGCTGAGAATATCTGCATGCAGATTGGTTGCAACAATGGTGTCTAGCGTTGCGGGGTGATTGACCATACGAGCAGTCGCAGCGTCAACCAGCTCTTTGTCACACGTTACGTCTGGAAACTCTTTTGCAATTTCAAGTGCGATATCGTCCCACATGACCATGGCGTGTCGTTGTGCATTACTTTTGGTGATAACCGTTAAAAGCTTACGGGGCCTAGATTCAGCGAGCTTAAAAGCATAACGCATGATGCGCTCAACCCCAACACGCGTCATCATCGACACATCGGTGGCAACTTCAATGGGGTGCCCTTGATGCACCCGACCACCTACACCAGAGTATTCGCCTTCAGTGTTTTCTCGAACGATGACCCAGTTCAAATCATTCGGGCCACACCGCTTAAGAGGCCCATCAATACCCGGCAAAATACGTGTGGGGCGCACGTTGGCATATTGATCAAAACCTTGGCAGATTTTTAGACGCAAGCCCCACAATGTAATGTGATCAGGAATATTAGGGTCACCTGCGGAACCAAACAATATTGCATCTTTATCGCGCAAGGCATTTAAACCGTCATCTGGCATCATGACGCCATGTTTACGGTAATAGTCACCACCCCAGTCAAAGTTTTCAAACTGGAATTGAAAA
>JBDNHM010000049.1:0-2356 GCA_041688825.1 Burkholderiaceae bacterium
ACGCATCAGTCATTCAGCACATGTTGTAGCGTGGCGTAAAATGAAACCATCGATAACCCGGTGGTTTTTTTTTGGTTTTCTCAATGACACAAATAGAGTTTATAAGCACTGACAATATTCGCACATTGTTTTCTCAAGCTATGTCAACCATGTATCAAAAAGAAGTGCCGCAATATGGCACCTTGGTTGACCTGGTGAATGACGTGAACACTGAAGTGTTGAAGGTTAATGTCAGGCTTCACGATCAATTAGAGCAAACTGATCAGTTAGATCGCATTGGGCTCGAACGCCATGGCGCGATTCGTGTTGGCACAGCGTACGAGCTTACTACCCTGCGTCGTTTATTTGCTGTGATGGGTATGCAGCCTGTTGGCTACTACGATTTGTCTATTGCTAATGTGCCCGTTCACTCTACGGCCTTCAGGCCTGTTGAGGGCAGTGCCTTGGCTAAAAACCCGTTTCGCATATTCACATCATTACTGCGTTTAGAGCTCATTGAAAATCAAGCGTTGCGTGCACAATCTCAAGAGATTTTAGGCAGCAGAGAAATCTTTACACCGCTTTGTTTAACTTTAATCGATCAGTTTGAGCAGGCAGGGGGCTTAACCCCAGAGCAAGCCAAACAGTTCGTGAATGAGGCGTTGTTCACCTTTAAATGGCATCACGATGCAACCGTGAACGAGCCAACCTATCAAGCCTTACGACAGGCGCACCCCCTCATTGCTGACGTGGTGTGCTTTAGAGGCCCACACATTAATCATTTAACCCCTCGCACTTTAGACATTGATGCCGTGCAGCAGCAAATGCCTAGCCGTGGCATGGCAGCTAAACTTACCATTGAGGGTCCACCACAACGAAAATGCCCAATTTTGCTTCGCCAAACCAGTTTTATGGCTTTAAGCGAAAAAATAAACTTTAAAGAAAGCGCTTTGGTTGAAGGGTTGCAGGCTTCTGTTGCAAAGGGTGTTCAAGCTTCTGAGGTGACGCAGGCAACCATAGCAGAGGGTACACATACTGCACGTTTTGGGGAAGTAGAACAGCGTGGCATCGCGTTAACCCAAGCAGGTCGAAAACTGTACGACGAGTTACTGGTGCAAGTTAAGATGCAGATGCAAGATGTTCATAAAGACGATTACGCTCAAACCTATTCAAAAGTATTAAAGGAAGTCTTTACACAGTTCCCAGACGACTGGAAAACACTTCAGCAACAGGGGCTAGGGTATTTTTACGCAAGCCCAAATGAAGACTTGTTGTTGCAGAAGCCTTTATCTTGTGAGTTGACATGGCATCAACTGCTTGAACAGGGCTATGTTAATTTTGAACCGATCACGTATGAAGATTTTCTACCCGTGAGTGCTGCTGGTATTTTTCAGTCAAACTTAGGTACTGAAAACAGTGAAAATAACTATCATGCTGCTTCAAATCGACTAAGTTTTCAACAGGCTTTAGGGGGAAAGGTACGGAATGAATTTGAGCTCTATGCCACCCTTGAAAAGGAATCTATTTTGAACACAAAGCAGGTGTTGGGCGTTGCTTGATGCTTAAGCATGTAAGCATGTAAGCCTCAGAGCCTTAGAGCCATAGAGCAAAAATAATTAAGAGCTTAAGTGTCTAAACACTTAAGCTCTTAATTAAATATTAAGCTTAAAACTGAAGCCGAAATTTAAATTCCCCGACCACCCTTAGCGGCAATACGTAGACGCAAAGCATTGAGCTTAATGAAGCCAGCAGCGTCAACTTGATCGTACGCACCGCCATCATCATCAAACGTGGCAATGGTTTGATCAAACAAACTGTCTTTTGAATCGCGTGCAACGGTGCTAACGCTACCTTTATAGAGCTTAAGCTTGACCCAACCATTAACATGGGTTTGGGTAAAGTCAATCAGTGTTTGCAAGGCTCGACGCTCGGGTGACCACCAGTAACCGTTGTAAATTAAGGCGGCGTAGCGGGGCATTAAATCGTCTTTAAGATGAGCCACTTCACGGTCAAGCGTAATCGACTCAATGGCGCGATGGCCTTTGAGCATAATGGTGCCGCCTGGCGTTTCATAGCAACCGCGTGACTTCATACCAACATAACGGTTTTCTACTAAATCAAGACGACCAATACCATTGCGACCGCCAATTTCATTTAAGCGCGCTAACATTTCAGCGGGGCTTAGACGTTCGCCATTGATAGCGACAGGGTCACCGTTTTCGTATTCAAGCTCTATAAATTCTGGCTTATCGGGTGCTTGTTCGGGCGACACTGTCCAGCGCCACATGGTTTCTTCAGCTTCGGCTTTAGGGTCTTCAAGGTGACGGCCTTCAAAGCTGATGTGCAGCAGGTTAGCGTCCATTGAGTAGGGTGCGCC
>JBDNHM010000299.1:0-5762 GCA_041688825.1 Burkholderiaceae bacterium
AAGCACTGAGTTTGAAAGCACTGAGTTTGAAAGCACTGAGTTTTAAAAAACTTAGTATTTGCACTTGATTATATTTGCTTGAGCCAATCACTTAGGCTAATTATATGGAACGAAAAAATTTCGCCCACATAATTTAAGCCGTAGCGTTAAGCTGCAGCAACCTTAGCTGAGTACTCTTTGACTAAACGAGCGACTGAGGGTGACAACTGAGCACCAACATTGGTCCAATGGTGAACACGGTCAAGCGCAATGCGTAAACGCTCATCGCTTTCATTAGCAACAGGGTTGTAAAAACCCACGCGCTCAATGAAGCGACCATCACGACGATTGCGTGAATCAGCAGCTACTAAGTTATAGAAAGGACGTCGTTTCGACCCGCCGCGGGCCATACGAATCACCACCATGGTAATTCCTTGAAAATGTTTAAAATAGCTTTTAATTTTAGCATGTTTTAAGGGCGCCTGCTCAAGTAATGTAATAGGTGGTCACCTTGATCTACCTGAGCGACCAAAGGGTTACCCGTCTGGTTACAAAACGCTTGAAAATCACGTTTTGCATTTTTGTCGGTGGTTTTAACCAGTAAAATCTGACCTGCCGTTAAAGAAGACAAGGCTTTCTTAGCTTTTAATATTGGCAAAGGGCACGCCATGCCGATGGCATCAACAGTTGCATCAATATGGTCTGGTGGGCTTAGATTGATCATAGCGCTTGCTGCTGCACCCAGTTAGGCACACCGGCTAAAGCTTGAGCCAACCCTGCAACGTCGGTGCCGCCGCCCATTGCCATGTCTGGGCGACCACCACCTTTGCCACCAATTTGTTTTGCGACAAAATCTACTAATTTCCCCGCTGAATACTGTTTGACTAAGTCAGCACTGACACCAGCCGCGAGTGCCACTTTGTCTTGATCAACCGCTGCCAATATCACGATGCAAGACTTTAAGCGGTCTTTTAACTGATCAACTAATGAACGCAGCGCTTTTGATTCAATGCCTTCAACGCGCACAGCCAGCAACTTAAAATCGCCCGCTTCAAAAACGGTCGCTTGGCCTGCTAATGATGCGGCGATGTCAGTCGCCAACTTCGCACGGGACTGATCAAGTTGTTTTTCTAACCCTTTGTTTTGCTCTTGAAGCGCCATAATGCGGTCGTTCAACTCAGACGCTGGGCAACGCATTAAATGCGCAACCTTGTTCATTTGAGCATTCAGGTTTTGCACCCACTCAAGCGCTACATCACCCGCAACAGCCTCAATGCGGCGAACGCCCGAAGCCACGCCCATTTCACCCACTATTTTTAATAAACCCACATCACCCGTTCGCGATACGTGAACACCGCCACAGAGTTCGCGAGAAAAGCCGATATCAAGCACACGTACATCATCACCATATTTTTCGCCAAACAAGGCCATGGCACCACCTTTTATGGCGTCATCAAAACTCATAATCTGTGACTGGGTAGCAACATTGGTCAGCACTTGCGCATTCACAATGTTTTCAACGCGCAGGATATCGTCGACTGAGAGCGGTGCATCGTGGGCAAAATCAAAGCGGGTTTTTTCATCATCAACCAAAGAGCCACGCTGCTGTACATGTGACCCCAAAACCTCACGTAAAGCTTTGTGCAATAGGTGTGTAGCCGAATGATGCCTAATAATACGGTTTCGACGTGCGTTATCAACAAAACACTCAAGGGTGTCGCCTACAGTTATGCTGCCCTGGCTTACCACGCCTAAGTGACCCATCACACCATGTTGAATTTTTTGGGTGTCAGTTACTGTAAAAGTAAAGTCTGCCCCACGCAATAAACCTGAGTCACCTACCTGACCACCCGATTCAGCGTAAAAAGGGGTGACATCAAGCACAACCGTTGCTGTGTCGTTTTGATTCACCTGGTTAACAGGCGTACCGTCTATGTATAAACCTAACACTTTGGCATGGCCCGTCAAGCTTTCATAACCCGTAAATTCAGTAGTGGGGCCATCGAACTGCAAACCACTCACAGCTTTAAATTTACCTGCAGCACGTGCTTGATCTTTTTGATGACCCATAGCCACATCAAAACCGGCTAAATCAACATCTATGCCACGTTCTCGGCAAATATCAGCTGTCAAATCAACAGGGAACCCATACGTGTCATAGAGGTTAAACAGTGTTAAACCGTCTAGCAATTGACCTTTTTGCAAGGGTGCCAGCGCAACATCAAGAATTTTCATGCCATTTTCTAAGGTCTCGCCAAAGCGTTCTTCTTCTTGCAGCAACACTTGTGCTACACGCTCACTGGCTTTGGCTAGTTCAGGGTAAGCACCACCCATCTGCGCCACAAGATCAGGTACTAGTTTGTAGAAAAATGGTTTGGTCTGGCCTAATTTATACCCATGCCTCAGTGCACGCCGAATAATTCGTCGCAACACATAGCCCCGCCCCTCGTTACTCGGTATGACCCCGTCAACCACCAAAAAGCTACAGGCTCGAATGTGATCTGCAATGACTTTAAGTGAATGATTCTCTAAGTCTTTAGTGTGCGTTTCACGCCCAGCCGCTTGAATTAAATGCACAAACAAATCAATTTCGTAGTTTGAATGCACGTGTTGCATGACTGCAGTAATGCGTTCAAGCCCCATACCGGTGTCAACACACGGTTTAGGCAGCGGGTTCAAGACGCCCTGCGCGTCACGCTCGAACTGCATGAAAACTAAATTCCAGATTTCTATGTAGCGGTCGCCATCTTCGTCGGGTGAGCCTGGTGGGCCACCGAAAACATCAGGGCCATGATCGTAGAAAATTTCAGTGCAAGGGCCACATGGGCCCGTGTCGGCCATTTGCCAGAAATTATCTGATGCGTAGCGCGCCCCTTTATTGTCACCAATACGCACAATACGTTCAGCCGGCACACCGATTTCATTTAACCAGATGTTGTAAGCCTCATCGTCTTCTTGATAAACCGTTACCCATAATTTTTCTTGCGGTAACTTATACACAGTGGTCAACAATTCCCAAGCATAGAGAATGGCATCGTGTTTAAAGTAATCACCAAAACTAAAGTTACCCAACATTTCAAAAAATGTATGGTGCCTAGCTGTGTAACCCACATTTTCTAAATCATTGTGTTTACCCCCGGCCCTCACACTTCGCTGAGATGAAGTTGCTCGTTTGTAATGGCGCTTTTCTTGCCCCGTAAATACATCTTTAAATTGCACCATACCTGAGTTAGTAAAGAGCAAAGTTGGGTCGTTGCCTGGCACAAGAGAGTAAGAAGGCACAACGGTGTGCCCTTTTGACTCAAAGTATTCAAGGAATTTCTGACGAATTTCAGCAGTTTTCATGGGGTTGCAACAAGGCTAAAAATACAAATACTGATTATAAGGCTGTTCACGCCCCTACGGCGATGCGCACACAAAGCCATTTTTAATACCCGCCCCATGCGGATCAATACGAGCTGAGTGCGCCAAAACGGGACGATAACCTGAATTGCAATGGCAGTCGCCCGGGGGCGGAGGAACCGGAGACCTAAAATCAAAGGGATACATAGTCATGACCCATTCTAAATAGGGGTCAAGCGGCACTGAACTGCCGCAAGTTTGATAGGCCAACGGTTTTAACTTATTAAACAAACCATCGCCAACTGCACGCCATAGACCGTTTTCGCAAACCAATAACCCCCCTTTTGCTCGTCGCACCATCTGCCCAGGTGTTTGACACGGCGTGCCTGTGGTTTGCACTGAATCAATGACTAAGCCTTGTTTTAACTGAACAGGCCCAGCAAGTGTGAGGGACCCAGATAGCAAAACAGGCCTTGATTCATTCAGACGAACAAAAGGTGGGGCACGCATCATGACTCGGCTTATAACAGCCACACTGCCTACTCTATAAGGGGAACCTGAACCGGGCGGGTTTGAGCCTTGGTGTTGCGCCCCAATCAAACGATTTGGAAATCGCTGCCATACTGATAACCCTTGACCCTTCAGGGCCATCAGCATAACGCTGGCTTGGGACCAAAGCGGGTACGTTGCACCCAAATCAGCTGTCGGTTCAAGCGCCATGATGGCACTTAAGGCACATTCATCGTCTGAACATGTTGCCGACTCTTGCACCACACGCATCGAAAATGCATAAGGTAAAGGTGGGTTTTCTGGATAGTTATTTGCGAGGTGCCCCGTATTTTTTAATGCAAGCAACGTTTGAGGCAATATGACTTGAGTGATATCAATTTTGCCTTGTTTCAAATGAATTTGATTACGTAAATCATATACGGCATTGTCCATTGCAAGTTTGATACCCCAAAGCCAAGCACTTGTTGCTTCGGCTGCACTTTCTTGGGCTTGATTGACCCATGCGTTGACCCCCCAAACAGCAATCGCAGTCGTAACAACCCCCGCGAGCAGCACTTCAAATAAGGCATACCCTTTTGAAGAATGTTTGATGTGCATATTAAAATTAACGAATAATAAAAGTGAAGGTATTCCTATCACCTCTCTCACATTGCGCGTCAGCTAATAACGGTTGATAGTATCGAGGCGGTTCAACGGTTGTGTTTTTTACTTCTACTGCACCAGACTGGCCCGCAACTTTCACAACAGAGGCCACGCGTTGCAACACCGATGCCAAAACTGGGCATGCGGCATGATTGACGTTATTGAGAACCAACTCAAAGGCTGAACCGTGAGGGCCGCTAGCTAATGCTTGCGCAGTGAGTTGAATAACCCCTTCACCGTTGCGTCCACTTCCCCCTAAACCATGGCCTATTGTCGCCTGAGCACCCTGCCCTGTTACAGCAACAATCGAAGAGTCGCGTAATGCGTTTGCTAAAACGGCGTTACTTAACCCAGCATAGGGCGTCGCACCCAACCCGATTGACGCTACTTTTAATCTTGAAATTACTCGCTGCAACTCGCCTGAGAGTTGGGGCACTTTATTTTCAATGACATAACCTTGAATGGCAGGAACACCAATAATAGACAGCAAAATCATAATTGCTGTGACAATTGAAACTTCAACTAAAGAAAAACCACCTTGATCGATACGCATCATACTTAAAAATCCTTTATAAACGGTTCAAAACTAAAACGACGAGTAGTGCATAAGCAAAGCCTGCCTCAACTCTTCTATCACCAACACATGCCAGTAACCCACACCCATAACGGTTGCTAAGCTTATTGACAGAAGTAACCACCGCCATCGCCAAGCGCTTGACTCAATATCACCCACAATTTTGTTACGAATGGTTTCGCAGGTTATTTGCAGCCCTTGGTTCAAACCACGTGCTTGAACCAAATCAACAAACAACCACCATGACTCTTGACCTAACAAGCCAGTGTTCATTGCTTCAACGGGGTCAATACCAATATCCATTTGATAAACCATGCGTTGAAGATGACCTTGCATCCAGGGGTTTGCGTCGCCAAATTGCTGCAACAACACCTCGCGCAATGAAACGCCGCGCTGTAAGCCGGCACTAAGCAGCATGGCAATCACACTTAAAAAATGAATTGACTGCACATCACGATAGAAACGCCACAGGCCGAAAGAATCGATTCGATAACGCCAAGGCTGACCCGTTTGGCCAAATGAATAAAAAATGCCTAACGTCATGGCGACCAGAACAAAGCCCCCAAAAAAACCAAACCGAAGCAAGACACTAACCCAGTCATTTAGTGCATGTGTGGCAACGCCAAAATACTCAACCGGAACAACAGAAAAAGCATTCAAGAGATGTGGCAAGGTGTAGAGCGGAAAAACACCACACACCATCACAGCCATTGCA
>JBDNHM010000300.1:0-5375 GCA_041688825.1 Burkholderiaceae bacterium
CGTAAACGAGGGTGCTGCGTGTTAATTAAATAGATATGCATTCAGGCGAAATTAAATAATCGGTAGACATTCTTAATGGTAAATTATTAAGGCTATTTTTATTAAAACAACAGTATTTCTTATAAAATAAAGACTGATAAATAATGTCTTTAAGACAAATACTTTGAACCTTGGGGCTGTCAGTCAAACATGCAAAAGAACGACGCTTTAGACGCTATTATTATTGGTGCTGGGTTTGCTGGCATGTATCAACTCATTAGTTTGCGAGACAAACTCGGTTTGCGTGCACGGTTAATTGAGGCGGGTTCTGGCGTAGGGGGCACTTGGTTTTGGAATCGTTACCCAGGCGCGCGTTGCGACTCTGAAAGCCACTCATATATGTATTACTTTTCGAAAGAGCTTGTACAAGAATGGGAATGGTCTGAGCGTTACCCACAGCAACCTGAAATTTTGCGGTATTTGAATCATGTTGCCGACAAGTTTGATTTGCGTCGTGACATTGCATTTGATACGCGCGTAACGTCTGCGCACTTTGACGAGCAAAGCAGCCAGTGGGTTGTGCACACCCTAGATGGTGAAACACTGCGCGCTAAATTTTTAATTACGGCAGTGGGTTGCCTTTCATCGGCTAACGTACCCAACAACCCAGGGCTTGAAAATTTCGCTGGGCAGTGGTTCCACACTGGGTCTTGGCCCCATGAGGGCGTAGATTTTAAAGGCAAGCACGTCGGTATTATTGGCACGGGGTCAACCGGCATTCAGGCTATTCCTGTTATCGCTAAAGAAGCTGAACACATCACAGTCTTTCAACGAACCGCCAACTATAGTTTGCCGGCTAACAATGCCCCCTTAACTGAGGAATTTAAGCAGTACGCCAAGACGCACGCCGACAAGATCTACGAAGTGATGACAACCAACGGCAACGGGCATCCGTTTCGTATTTCGCCGCGTAAAGCCGTTGAAACATCTGAGGTAGACCTTGAAGAAATTTACGAAACGGCTTGGCAAAAAGGTGGGTTGCAATTTAGAGCTACCTTTGATGACCTGCTAACGAGTAAAGATGCGAATGATACGGCTGCCGAATTTATTCGTAAAAAAATATTAAATGTTGTTAAAGACCCCATTAAGGCTAAAATTTTAGCAGACATTGATCACCCTTTCGCAGCAAAACGGCCACCTATCGATTCTAATTATTTTGAAACTTATAACCGTGACAACATTTCACTTGTCAATCTAAGAGAAACACCGATTGAAGAAATTGTGGCGGCAGGTATCAAAACATCTGATCGAACATATGACTTAGATATTATTGTTTATGCTACGGGGTTTGATGCCATGACCGGGTCACTACTCAAGCTCAATATAGAAGGCTTAAATGGCCGTAAACTCAATGACGATTGGCGTGCGGGCCCACAAACCTACCTCGGGCTTCAAATACCGGGTTATCCGAATTTATTTACCATTACAGGGCCTGGTAGCCCGTCTGTGCTTTGTAACCTGCCGCCCGCCATTGAGCAGCATGTAGAGTGGATCACTGCTTGCATTGAACATATGCAGAAAAATCATTTGATGAAGGTGCAAACGACTGATGAGGCGAGTAAACAGTGGCAAATTGAAGTCGACCGCGCTGCGAATGCAACATTGCTACCTCAGGTAAAACACTCTTGGTACTTGGGTGGAAATGTACCGGGAAAACCAAAAGTATTCATGCCCTATGCTGGGGGGCTTCAGCACTATCGTACAATTTGCGATGACGTGGCATCTGATAACTACCGTGGGTTAATTTTTTCTTAGCTCACGCGTGATTTAGTGAATGCATCAGCTCATAGGCTCTGCGGCTTATGAGCTGATTTACTTTAGTGCTGATGATTTACTTGAGTGCTGCTGATGTACTTTAGTGCTGCTGATGCCCATTAAAATTCATACCGACAAATAGCGCTGCTTAACCTCATCGTTGGTATTCAGTTCTTTAATAGAACCATTAAAAACATCTTTGCCTTTGTCGATCACCACCGCACGATCGGCTAAGCCTAAACAAAAGTGTAGGTTTTGTTCTGCCAACACGATTGTGTTGCCAAGTGACTTAAGTGTCTCGATCAGTGTGCCAATTTTTTCCACCATAATGGGCGCTAAACCTTCACTGGGCTCATCAAGCAACAGAACGGTTGGGTTTCCCATTAACGAGCGACCGACAGTCAGCATCTGTTGTTCACCGCCAGACAACTGCCCCCCCATACGATCTTTAAGTGGTGCTAGCAACGGCAGCATGTCATAAACCCTTTGAATGGGCCAAGCGTCTTCGCCATTTGGGCCTCGCTTGTATGCAATCACCAAATTGTCTTCAACCGTTAAGGTCGGAAAAATTTGCCTATCTTCGGGAACGTAACCGATACCGCTGCGCGCTATTTTGTAAGAGGGAACACCCGTAATGGTTTTATTCATAAACGTGACTTTGCCTTGGCGAGTGGGAATGACGCCTGCAATCGCTTTCATCATGGTGCTCTTACCGGCACCATTTCGACCAAGCAAGGCTAACGTCTCGCCAGCGTAAAGATTCAAAGACGCCTCAAATAAAGCTTGGCTTGTACCGTAGAAAACATTGATATTTTCTACCGTTAATATCGTTGCACTCATGCCGCACTCACTTTAGCTGAGCCTAGATAGGCTTCAATAACAACCGGGTTTTTACGAATTTGTTCAGGCGTGCCTTCGGCAAGCACTTTGCCATATGACAAAACATGTATATTTTGAGAGACTTTAAAAACAATTTCCATGTCGTGCTCAATTAAAACGATGGTGAGGCCACCTTTTTTCCAAAGCCCGTGCACGGTGTCCATCATTTGTTCGCGCTCTTCGGGGCCCATGCCTGCTACGGGCTCATCGAGCAACAGTACCTTGGGTGACAGCACCAGTGCAAGCGCCATATCTAGAAGCTTTTGATCGCCGTGCGACAACACGCCGCTGACTACATTTGCTTTGGGCGTCAAGCCGAGTTGGTCCATCACTTCATAGGCCCGATCGCGGGTCGTTGCTAACGGAAAGCGACCGGCAAGGCTAGCTGATTTTCCTAAGGGTGAAAGCAGTGCACCCCTAAGTGACTGCTCGACCGTCAAACTTTTAAATAGTTTAGCAACCTGAAACGCACGACCGATTCCCATGTGCACGATTTGAGCGCTTGACTTACCAACGATGTCTTGACCGTCAAGCAAAATACGGCCTGAATCGGGCTGAAGCGCACCTGATATTAAATTAAAAAAAGTGGTCTTGCCGGCACCATTAGGCCCAATGACAGCGCAAAGCGAATCGCGCGGAAATTCAATTGAAACGTCGTTCGTCGCGACAACCCCACCAAATGACTTGCGTAAATTTTCTATTTTCAGCATTAAGCAGTTCCAAGCTTCGTATGGGGTAAGCCGCCATACGTTTCCCAGCCGACACTCGCCAACCAACCACAGTCTATGGGAAGACAAACCCCCGTAATTGCACTGGCTTGATTTGACAGTAAGAAAGCAATGCCGTTAGCCACTTCGTTTGTCTGTACCATGCGGCCTAAGGCCGCTTGCCGAACCAACAACGCCCGATCACGATCACCGCGATCAATTGCTGCTTGAAGGGCGGGGGTTTCGGTATAACCAGGTGCCACAGCATTGACTCTTACACCGGCATGACCCCACTGCCCAGCAAGGCACTGCGTAATAGATACGACAGCAGCTTTTGCGGGTGCATAGGCGTGCAATGGCACACCGTTGGTTGAAGTGACCGAAGCGATGTTAACGATCGAACCCCCTTTTTGCTCAACCATGTGAGAGCCAAAAACGGCGCAACACAAATAGGTACCACGCATGTTTGTATTGACGACGGTGTCCCAGTCTTTCATGGCAAGCTGATCAGGGTCTTGACGTTTTTGAATGACGCCTGCACTGTTTACCAGGCCGTCTATTGCACCATATGCAGTGATGATTGCAGCGAGTGCGCCCCGAACAGACACCTCATCGAGTACGTCAACCGACAAGGTCAATACGCCCAACGTTTTTAATGCTGGCGTATGAGTTTTGTCAGGCAAGTCTAAGCTGACAACTAGATGCCCATCGGCATGCATTCTTTGAACAACGGCTAAACCGATACCACTGGCCCCGCCTGTTACCGCGAATACTTTTTGACGACTCATGATTCCACCTTTTTGCTCGTTAGACGTTGCCAACCCTGCACAATAAAATCGGTTATGCCGTGCTTAAAGACCAGCGCAAACAACAAAATGATCGCGCCTAAAGCTAAGCCATGGTGTTCAGTAACTCGCGTAATGACATCATTGAAGACGAGTAACAATGCAGCACCCAGCACTGGGCCGATAAATGTACCGACACCGCCCATTAACACCATAAATACCGCTTCACCCGACATGGTCCAGTATGTAAAGTCAGGGAATGCGCCTGACACTAACAACGCCATGATGATGCCGCCCATTCCACCAAAACTTCCTGCCAAAACAAAAGCGTAAAGTTTAATGCGCCACACGTTTATACCTAAAAATTTCGCGCGATCAGGGTTATCTCTCACCATACGCAATGTGTAGCCGAAGGGCGATTGCAAAATGTATCGCATCAACAATAGAGCGACTACCCCCACGAAGACAGAAAACCAATACAGGTCTGTCGGGTTAACCAGGTTTAAACCAAAAAACGGGGGTCTCGGTAAACCGCCCATTAAACCTTGATCTCCGCCTGTTAAAGATGTCCACGAAACGATGATGCTGTGAAAAAGCATTTGAAACGCCAGTGTTAAGAAGGCAAAATAAATTTCTTTTAGTCGAACACAAATCGCCCCCACTACCGTTGCAACCACCGCACAAAAACCGACAGCCAATAGAAATGCAATGGGTATGGGTAATGCAAAATGCTGCATGATCAAACCAAACGAATAGGCGCCTGCACCAAAGTAAAGGGCGTGCCCAAACGAAACCATGCCACCGAAACCAATCAACATATTCAGTGAGGTGGCGAATATGGCAAAGGCTGCTAAACGAATACCAAAATCAACGACTGCTGAAGAGTCTGAAAAAAAGGGAATGAGCACCAAAATCGTTAATGTAATGGCTGCTATTGAGGCCTCTTTGGTAAATGAACTTGTGTTCATTAGCGGCCCTCCTTACCCATAATGCCACTGGGCTTAAGCACTAAGATCGCTGCCATGGCAACGAACATCACACCTTCGATAAAAAACGGAAACCCAATCGACCCAAATGATCGAATCAAACCGATCAGCAACGCCCCCACCAACGCCCCACTGACTGAACCCATGCCGCCGATGACGGTCACAATGAATGACTCAATCAATATAGAAAAACCCATGCCAGGTGACATCGATCTGACAGGTGC
>JBDNHM010000301.1:0-5904 GCA_041688825.1 Burkholderiaceae bacterium
CGAGCCACTTGCCTGTCTTGTTAAAACGATAACTTTTGATAATGGCAAAGAGTTTGCAGACCATGCACTAATAGACCAAGCATTGAATTCAACTAGTTACTTTGCTCAACCTTATGCAAGCTGGCAAAGGGGTTCAAATGAAAATTACAACGGATTATTGCGTCAATATATTCCCAAGAAACGAAAGTTATCAACAGTCACAGACGAAGAGCTTAAAATGATTCAGAACTTATTAAATCACCGCCCTAGAAAAAGACTAGGATTTAAAACCCCGTATCAAGTGTTTCACGAGTCGTTAAACCGCGTTGCACTTCGTACTTGAATCCACCCAAGAAACTAATGTGAAAACGTTGAGACAGCACTGATCAAACATCATTACCCATAAATTTCCAACACCTTAAGCCGAATAAGAATGGCTACCGAAATCCAAAAAATAATTTGGCACAAAATTTAAATCTAGAAAAAAACTTTTAACTAACACGATTATTGTA
The DNA here is from genome assembly GCA_041688825.1 of Burkholderiaceae bacterium. Taxonomy (GTDB): domain Bacteria; phylum Pseudomonadota; class Gammaproteobacteria; order Burkholderiales; family Burkholderiaceae_B; genus Algicoccus. The sequence continues at coordinate 492 of JBDNHM010000301.1, forward strand.
AGCAATTTTTTATTGATTGTTTTTTTGATAAAAACTCTAGAAGTAAGCTTTGTTGAAGGTAAGGTTATTTTTAAGGTCAACGCTTTAGGCTTTGTAACAGCACATCAAAAGACATGGCACGCCTTACTTCACATTACTAGCATCTTGCCCAAACAAGATCTTTTTGGATTCTTCATCAACGGTGGGTTTGTTTTGATTGACGGTTAAGCCAATTTCATACGTTTTAACCGTTGCGGGGCGTTCTTGAATACGGGCGAACCATTTTGCTAAAGCAGGAAACTTAGCGAGGTCTTGTTGCTGACGCTCATGCGGGACCACCCAGGGGTAGCAGGCCATATCTGCAATGGTGTATTAATTTCCACAAATAAAATCGCGGCCATCTGACAGATGTTTATTCAATACGCCATATAAGCGGCCAGTTTCTTTGACGTAACGCTCAATGGCGTAGGGTAGTTTTTCAGGGGCGTACTGCGCAAAGTGGTGGTTTTGACCGGCCATGGGGCCTAAACCACCCATCTGCCAAAACAGCCATTGCAAACATTCGTTACGACCGCGTAAGTCTTGGGGAATAAAGGTTTGGGTTTTGTCGGCTAAGTACAACAATATTGCGCCTGATTCAAATATAGACATCGGTTCACCACCATCTGCAGGTTGTTGATCAACGATGGCGGATATGCGGTTGTTGGGGGCAATTTTTAGGAAATCAGGGTCAAATTACTCGCCCCGGCTGATGTTAACGGGCTTAATTTGGTAGTCAAGGCCAGACTCTTCTAAGAAAAGTGTGATTTTGTGGCCGTCAGGGGGTTGTCCAGTAGTAAAGGTCAATCATTGTTTTTCCTTATGACGTTATTGCTAGCAAGTATTTGTTTACAAATGGTTACATCGTGTATTGTCGTGACTTTGTTTCAAACCAAACTTGTTTTTAAGGAAGATTCGATATGTCGCCCAGCGAAATCACCCTATTGGGTGGCTTGCTTATTGGTCTAGTTTACGGTGCGGCGGCGCAAGTGACGGGCTTTTGTTTGAACAGGGCGTTGCGCGATCATTTCAGCACAAAGGCTCAATTAAATTTAAACCCTCATTCTGACACGCCGCTTATACCTCTTGCCTTTGAGGCCCTAAACACCTCTAACGCCCCCAACACTTCCAATACTCGCACCTCAGCCACACAACGCGGCTCTAAACTCAGGTCGTTCGTCTTAGCCCTTGCCATTGCCATGACGGGCACGCAATGGGCGCACCATACGGGCACGATCGATTTGTCGCGCTCTATTTACCTGACCCAACAATTTTCTTGGTTTTTAATACCTGCGGGTGGTTTGCTATTTGGTTGGGGCATGATTTTGGCGCGAGGCTGTGGGGCCCGCACATTGGTGCTGTTGGGGCAAGGCAATATGCGTTCTTTAGTTGTGGCATTGTGCCTCGGTATTTCAGCCTTTATGACCTTAACCGGTTTGTTAGGGCCGCTGCGTAGCGCTGTGGCCACAGCAACCACCGCTTCTATACCCTGGGCAGGTGTGCAGCACCGTTGGGGTGTGGCTTTTATTGTTTTAGTGTTGCTATTTTATGTGTTTAAAGACCGTGGTTTTTTAAAACAAAGCCGTGATTTATGGGGCGGTATTATTATCGGCTTGCTTATTGTGGCGGGTTGGTTGGTCACGGGCTGGCTGGGGTTTGACGAGTTTGAAACCAACGCGCCGGGTTCAGTGGGGTCTTTAACCTTTGTGGCCCCTATTGGTATGGCCATTCAATACGCCATGATCGCAACGGGTTTGAGTTTAAGTTTTGGGGTGACGGTGGTCTTGGGGGTGGTGATTGGCGCATTTGTATCTGCCCGCGTTACCGGCACCCACAAGTTTGAAGGGTTTCGTAGTGCTGAAGAAATACGTCGTTATATTGCTGGCGGGGTGTGTATGGGCGTCGGCGGGGCGCTGGCTATGGGCTGTTCGATTGGTCAAGGTTTAACCGGGCTGTCTACATTGTCTTATGTGTCAATGCTCGCTGTATCGGGTATTGTATTAGGTGCGCGGTGGGCTTTGCATCGCGGGTATTGAACGCTATGAGGCCTAATGTTGACTGCGCTGACCTTACGCTTGAGTGAATTTAAATCGCTTATTTTTAAAAGATTTGCGTTTTCATTAAACGCGTTTAAAACAAATCAAAATCACATTGGTATTTCTAGTGGCAACCGCAGAAATCAGCTCAATAGAAGCATAATCGGTGCATCTGCCTTACTGATAGTTTCGCTCATTACCGGCTGCAGTTCAGTCAAACTCGCCTACAGTACCTCACCCGCACTGATTCAATATCAGCTCGACAGTTACCTTGATTTAACTGATGCGCAAGAAGCCACGCTTAAAGAACAACTTCAAAAATTTAAAGCCTGGCATGAACAAAATGCCTTACCGGTTTACGCGCAAACGTTAAAGGCTTGGCGTGTGGAATTGGCTACTGGCAAACAGTTTACGGTTGCTGATGTTTTAGAAAAGCAAGCACAGTTAGAAGACGCCTTAATGGCGATGGGTGCCCAAGCAGCTGTGCGTTTAGCACCAGTGTTGGTCACGCTGACCCCTCAACAACGGCAACGGTTGAACAAAGAATTTGCTAATAATAATGCTGAGTATCAACAAAAGCAGGTCAAAGTTGCCATGACCCCAAAAGGCCGAGAAAAAAGGCTTGAAGAAGTGATTGATCGTTACGAAGACTGGGTGGGTGATTTAACTGCACCGCAAAAACAAATGGTTAAAACTTGGCTTGATGGGCGCGGCTCTATGGTGGCTTTGTGGGCGCAAGAACGTATGGCACGGCAAGAGGCCTTGCTTGAACTCATACAAGAGTCGCAAGACCACGGCTCGGCTGAACGGGGGGCACAAGCATTACAAGCGTATTTTGTGAGCTTAAGCAATTACCGTGTGGCTGATATTCAGAAATTAAGCGAAGAACGGCGTCAGCAATTGGCTCAACTTACCGCTTCAATATTAAATTCGCTAACACCTAAACAGCGTCAAATGCTTGATGCTAAGTTGGCTGACTATGCCAATGATTTTTTAGAGTTGGCGTCCATAAACTAAATATGGCAACCTTTGCAACCTTAAGCCCTTAACCCTTAAGTTTGTTGGGGGTGTTTTTTAAATTAGCTTGCGTACTTACGCATTAAGTATTGCGCTGATTCGGCTTACGATAACGGTTATAGCCCCACAAATACTGCGTGGGTGCCAAGTGAATAGCCCGCTCGATGTTTTGATTCATAAGTGTCAAGGCAGCGACGGGGTCTTGGGGCCAAGGGGTTGGCACTTCCCAATATTCCATTTTACAAAGCGTCTCGCCTGGTTGGCGCACCACGCACAGCATAATAACGGGCGCGCCGGTTAGGGTTTGCAGACGGTGCACTAAACGCATGGTGTAGGCGTCTTGGCCAAAAAAAGGGGCCCACTCGCCCTCACCCATGACCGGCACTTGGTCGGGTAGTAAACCCACGGTTTGGCCACGTAGCAAGGTTTTAACCAAAGCCCGCACACCCGAGGCATCGGCCGGTACGACTTTAAGTTGTTCAAGCGTACGCAACGATTTGATAAAGTCACGTAGCCACGCCACGCGCGGCGGCTTAAATAAAACGGTTGAAGGGTGGCGGGCGCTGAACAGTGAGCCCAACAACTCGTAGCTACCCAAGTGCGGCGAAATCAGAATCAGCCCTTTACCTTTGGCCAATAATGTATCAGCCAGGGCCCAGTCAATCGGTTTGGTGTGGGCCGCCACGCGCTCTGACGACCAATCGCGCCACCAATAGGGCATTTCAAGAAACATTTGGCACACGTGTTGCATCGACTCACGCGCCATCTGTTGGCGTTCGGTTTCATTTAACTCGGGAAAAGCGATGGCTATATTTAATATAGCGCGGCGCTTATAACCACCTGGTAACACCCACAATAGCCAACCCGCACCCGTGCCCAATGACCGTAAAAATGACAACGGGAACACGCCCAAGCAAGCAAACACGGTTTTGGCAAAACCTGTGCCTAAGCGTGTAATTAAAGGTGAGGGTGAAGATGAGGCCATGATTTTATGAAAGTTTTTAAGTTACAAGATTAAGGGTTAACGCTTAAGCAGTGATTTTACTAGACCCAATGGGTGTAAAAAAGAACTTTTACATAGTCTTCTCAACCATGGTCTGCTTTACAATTCAACGCGTCTGTTACCACCCTGTAACACGTGAACACTTATGTTGAGAAATAACTCTCAATTGAATGGAACCCAAGAGGTACCGTGATGCTTGAATTTATGGCTTTTATTATGCGCGCCATCAACATGTTGAACCGCGAAATTGGTCGTGTGTTTTCTTGGTTGGCGCTAGTGATTGTCGTGGTCTGTTTTTCAGTGGTGGTTGAACGCTACTTGTTTAACAACACGCGCTTGTGGGCACAAGACTTGTATGTCTGGCTCAACGGTTTTATGTTCACCGCTGTCGCGGGCTTTGCGTTGTTGCGCGACGACCATGTGCGGGTTGATATTTTTTACCGCCCCGGCACCATTCGCCATAAAGCGATTTGCGACGCTATTGGTGTGCTGATTTTCTTATTTCCCTTCATGTTTGTTGTTGTGTTTTACGGTTTGCCCTATGTGCAACGATCATGGCGTATTTTAGAAAATTCGGCCAACATTGGCGGTATGCCTGGCTTATATGTGCTTAAAACGTTCATTGTCGTTTTTGGTGTATTAGTGATTTTGCAAGGTCTTGCCATGCTGATTCGTTCAGTGTTGGTGCTTACAAACCGTGAAGACCTTATTCCTACAAACTACCGGTATTTGACGCAAGCTCAAGCCACAGGCAAAGAATGATGATAGACCCGATACTGATTGGTGAGATTCTTGCAGGCCTGATGTTCTTTGGCGTTATTGGCATGCTGATGTTGGGCTTCCCGGTAGCGTTTACGTTGTCAGGTACATCGTTGATTTTTGCTTTAATTGGGCACCAGTTAGGGGTGTTTGATTTTAGTAATTTTGCATCATTGGCGGGGCGCTACATTGGTTTTATGACCAATGAAGTGTTGGTGGCGGTGCCGTTGTTTATTTTTATGGGTGTGATGCTTGAACGCTCGGGCATTGCAGAACAGTTACTGCTCACCATGGGCAAAATGTTTGGTAACTTGCGCGGTGGTGTGGGTATATCGGTGGTGTTAGTGGGGGCGTTGCTAGCGGCCTCAACCGGTGTGGTCGGTGCCACGGTGGTGACAATGGGTTTAATTTCTTTGCCGGCTATGTTGCGAGCCGGTTATGACCCCAAACTTGCCAGTGGTGTGATCTGTGCATCGGGCACTTTGGGGCAAATTATTCCCCCGTCTACGGTGTTGATTTTTATGGCCGACATGTTGGCGGGCATCAATTCACAAGTGCAAATGGCCAAAGGTAATTTTGC
>JBDNHM010000302.1:0-3301 GCA_041688825.1 Burkholderiaceae bacterium
ATATCATCTGCTAATAATGCTCCTCTTGAGCCGGTAAGCCAATGAGACTGAAGCCAAGATAAGCCTTCAACTTGATGCTGCTTTGGTAATGTCTTTAACGAGTCTGGTAAACCAATAGCTCCAGGTCGATTTAAAACACTGGTGTGAGCAAAGTTTGAGTCTTCAAAGTTTGTTTGAATAATGAGTACATTTTTTGATATTTTAGATTTCTCATCTTTCAATGCCGGATCTTTTCTAATTACCACGGCATCTTTTAGCATAGTCAATGACTCAATTGTTTCAGCATTAGCTGGCACAGTTTGTCCATTTACTATGGCTGTATTCTCACCTTTTTTAATAGCTTCTTCTATGGTTTCAATCGCTTTAATTAGATCATCTTCGGTTAGCGGTATTTCAGCCTCACCAATTCGAAAGCCATATGTATCTGAAGGAAGCCATTGTTGACTTTGAACTTTTATCCAGGGAACGATGGGTGGCACCCATTCAGCCACATCTAAAACGCGTTCTGAGTAAGTTTCAGTTTCTATAAATACGGGTGATAAATCTTGCGAATCACTATTTTCTCCAATCATTTCAGCAATAACTGCTTCTGGATGAAGTATGGCTCTTTTACGTTCTTCTGGTGAAGCTTTTCTAAGTGTTTTAACTGCAGCGAGTGCTTTCTGAAGACGCTCATCTACAACAACATAGGTGCCATTAGATAGGGGAAATGCACTTACCCCCTCAGCCAAGCTATCTAAGCGTGATACTAATGTTGACTCTTCAGACTCTAGTAATGCACGAACCTTTCCTGTCGTTCCATCTTCAATATTAAATTGGGATGTTAATAGGACTGGGTCAATCTGAAGGTCGCCGTTTGTATCTGTCGAAAATGAAAATGTTAAAGAATCGGCACTCATTACGCGGAATATACGCAGGAAAGAGTCGGTTACTTGAGAAAGTGCGTCTTCGCCAAGAAAAGATCTGATGTGGCCCCAGATTCTAAATTGCTCTTGTGGGTCAATTAACCCTGCCTCATTGAACTCCTTAACGTAATCAATTACTGAATAATACGGGTCTTGAATACGAAAGGTATGTGAGCCCAATAAAATCATTAATCCATCAATGACGGGTTCTCGACTTAAAGGAACCGATGTTGCAGGTTGCAACCAACGAATAGAAATTGTTGTGCCAATTTGACCCAAGCCACTTGAAAGACGAAGATCGAAACCAAACGGACAGTTTTTTGGAAGCCCTGCACTCACCGCAATCGACTCAGGCCAAGCAGCAATTAGTTTTGCTGGAATTGAAAAATTACTATCAGAGGCTGAGATGCCAGTAGATTCACAATCAGTGAGTAGTCTAGCTGCTAGCGCAAGCTTATCGCCTTTGGCAGAAGTTGCCCACGACTCGAGGGCCTCAGGTAATTCAAACTCAATTAAGTTACCGTTTGGAATCACCTTCATTTAGTTACCTCAGCTTGGGTCAAACGAACACCGGTTTGTTTTTGTATGAAAAGTCGAGCCCTTTCTTGCCAACCGCCACTTTCAGCACTGAAATGAACTAGACCACCATCTTGATTAAGGCCATTATTAAAATCTAAAGACATAAAGCGAAGGTCTTCTGCATCATAGTAAGATTTGTGCATAAGCGGTGATGAAGGTGCATCAATTCGTTGAGCCCTGAGTTTGCCGTTATGGCTCCACTCACAAAAAACAAGTTGACCTATTCGAATTAAAAGAACGCTTTGTGATGAATTTGCCCCTATCAAATTAGAAGATCTAAGTTGTTTACTGCCGTCGACACGACGCAAAACTGATGTACCATCTGAACCTAGTGCAACGCAAACATCATCTATGTAACCACCTTTAAAATATGCCATCCAAAATTTTTCACGATACTGCCAAATATTGTCGGCAGTTTCTTGCAAAATACGAAAAAAAGCTTCTAGGGTTCTTCCTGTAATCCATCCTTTTATAACCCCAATTGCTTCAGAGTTGACACCATGCCATAAGTTTGTATTTGGGTCACTTGGGTTACCGTAAGTTTTAATAAAAAAAGCCATTAGCTTACTTTGAACGTCATCTGTCGGTTTTTGTGATTGCCAGGGTAGTAATAATGAATCAGCTAATTTTGAGCGCAATTTGGAATAACGTAGGTTACCGTTTTCCAAAAGACCCCATTCAAAAACTGTACGTATAAAGTTATTGCTACGGCGAAGCTCTGTATTTGTTTCAAGGAATGCTTTAAAAGCTGCTTCAGCGAACGGGCTAGTTCCAAAGCTTAACCATAAGTCGTGTTTATTTATCCATTCGCTAAAAGTTGTTTGCGAAAGTGCTATTGATTCAGCTGTCTTTATCGGTCCTTCATTTACGTCAAATAAATTAAGGCTTACTGCTAATTCAACAACCTTAGATGATTTGTTTATTTTTGTTGACTCATAAAAATTTTTGGTATGTTTTGCAATGGTTACAAATAACTTATCTTGTGGGTTGAAATCTGCAATATAAATAAATATTAAAGGTCGCCCCCATTTAATAGGTCGCCGACCCTCATCAAGCCCTTTGGGTAGTTCTTCGTTTAAATAACGCTCAATTACATCTGGCCTGTTAAATAGACCACCTGAATCCTTGAGCCAAATAGCATAAGGTACGTTGCGCCAATCACGCGGTTTAATATTATTTAAATCACTTGAGTTATTTAAAAAAGCTTCAAATGTTTTTTGACCGATAGATCTTATATCAGGTTGTGGCCCAATTGGTTCAGACAAAAGTCCAACGACAGCTTTTGAAATTGAAGGGAAGCCAGTTGGTAAATCACTGAATTTCATTTTGTGCCGACCGTTTCTGAAGCTCAACACCTACAGCACTTATGTCGCTGCTTAACTTATCATTTTCAGGTTTAAATGCAAGAACAAATCTTAATTCAACCCGTCTATTTTTAGCATCGTCTTCAGGGTTATCTTTATTAGGGCGTTTATCAGCGTATGAACTTATACCCACCACATCAAGCAATCTCTCATTTCTAAAAGACTGCATTAACCCGGCTGTAATGACATCGTAAACAGCTCTTGCTCTATCAAGACCAAGATGCCAGTTAGTGTAAACACCCCTCTGCAAAGGGGCAGAGTCAGTATGGCCTTCAATAAACATCGTTTCAATTTCGATATTATTAGGGTTAGGTGGGCAATTAGTTCTATTTTTTCTTTCAGAATAGATATAGCAGGGCAAAATCTCATTCATTGCAACCTTGGCTCGATCTAAAGCCTCAACACCCCCTTGGTTGAGGTCAGCGGAGCCCCTTGGGAATAAGGTATCTGACG
>JBDNHM010000303.1:0-8336 GCA_041688825.1 Burkholderiaceae bacterium
AGGCTTAAGCGTTTGTCCGGCAAGCGGTTCAATTTCATTATCATTAAACTTGGTTGGATAATGACACCCCGTTATATCTAAAATAGTTGCCATGATGTCTGGCAGGTATCCTGGGGAGTGTCGAATGCTGCCTTGCTCTGTAATGCCCGCAGGCCAATGAATAATGAGTGGTGTTGAAATGCCACCTTCATGAATCCAATGTTTATAGAGACGAAAGGGCGTGTTTGATAGGTTTGCCCAGGCTGTGCCGTAACTTTGGTAGGTATTTTCAGGGCCAGGCATAAGATTTTTATCGTTACCAATGTAAACGGTATTACCCTCGCGCGTGTTTGCACGCGCAATCATTAGCTTATTAACAAGCTCATCTAGGGTGACGCCTTCAGGAATATCTTCTGCACAGGCCCCATTATCAGACAAAAATATAATGACGGTATTGTTGAATAAATTATTCTTTTCAAGTGAGGCAATTATCTTGCCAATGCCTTGATCCATTCGATCGATTTGTGCTGCATACACTTCCATGCAACGTAATGTCCACGCTCGAAACTGTTCATCGCTTTCAGCTTCAGTCCAGGGGGGCTGGCTTGAGTCTCTATCAGTTAACTTCCAACTGTTTTTCAGTATGCCAAGCGTTGCTAATTTCTCTAACCTTTCTTCTCGAAGCTGATCCCAGCCAGCATCAAATCGCCCCCTATATTTTGCAATATCTTCCTCATGGGCATGAAGGGGCCAATGCGGTGCGGTATAAGCAACATACTCAAAGAATGGCGAGTCGGCATGATGCTTGACGTGGTTCTCAATATATTTGACAGCTTCATTACTGATGGCGTCAGTATAAAAAAAATCTTCATCATGGGCTTCATTTTCAATGTTGGTATTGCCTCTGGTTAATGTGTTTGGGTCATAAAAACTACCTGCCCCAATGATGGTGCCATAAAACTCATCAAAGCCTCGCTGAAGTGGCCAAGTATCTGTCGGTTTAGTTAAGCTTGAAGCAACATGCCATTTTCCGCTCATATAGGTTTTATAACCATTCGACTTAAGAACTTCAGGAATGGTGACACAACGCTTATTTAAATTTCCGGCATAACCCTCAGGGCCTGCGTCGTAGGTCAAAATACCTACGCCTGTTTGATGGGGGTGTAACCCAGTTAGCATTGAGGCACGTGAGGGGCTGCAACGTGCCGTATTGTAAAACTGACTAAATCTAAGGCCACCAAAAGCCAATCTATCAAGGTTGGGTGTTTGAACTTCACCCCCATAGCATCCAATATCAGAAAAGCCCATGTCATCATTTAAAATCAACACTACATTTGGTTTTTTGGTTGTCATATCAAAATCCGTCTTTTTGTTTTTTTAAAAATGTGGAATAAAATTTCTTTCAGCGCTTTTAAATTAGTACAAGCTAAATGCGTTTTCCATTTAAAGCATCAAAAAGATGAGCAGCTTGCGGAATGAAACCCAGCGTTACTAACTCACCTTCATTGACTGTTGATTCGCTGTTTTTTTTCATCTTAATGAGCGTTCCTTGTGCATCACGGAAACTGGTAATGGTGCTGTCACCTAAATCCTCTACACGTTCAACGATGGCTGGCATTCCATCTGGAACGATACAAATATCATTTGGGCGTACACCCAGAATCACAGGGTAAGATTTATTACTTTCGTAAGGCACTTGCAGAGCGCATCCGTTAACATTTACAGACGTACCTAACCAGTTCCCAGGTAACAAGTTCATTGGGGGGGTACCAATAAAACCAGCAACTGCTGCGGTGGATGGGGTTACAAAAATTTCTCGCGGTGTGCCAATTTGAACGATTTTGCCATCCATAAATATTGCGATTCGATCGGCTAACGTCATGGCTTCTTCTTGATCGTGCGTAACATACACAGTGGTTGTATCAAGTGATTTTTGTAATTTATGTAATTCAAGACGCATATCAAGTCGAAGTTTGGCGTCTAAATTAGAAAGAGGTTCGTCTAGCAGGAATAGTTTGGGTTGCCGAATAATTGCGCGAGCAAGCGCAACCCTTTGTTGTTGTCCACCCGAAAGTTGCCCTGGCGTGCGTTGAAGTAAATGACTGATTTCAACTTTTTCTGCAGCTTCTTTTACTTTTTGTTCAATTTCAGCTTTTGGCTTTTTGACCATTTTGAGTGGGAAGCCAATATTTTGAGCGACAGTCATATGTGGGTAAAGCGCATAACTTTGAAAAACCATGGCCACGTCTCGTTCGCCAGGTTCTTTTGACGTGACATCTACACCGTCCATCAATATTCTTCCTGAGCTCACTTCCTCTAAACCCGCAAGAATTCGTAAAGTGGTCGATTTACCAGAACCTGAAGGGCCAAGCATGACAAAAAATTCGCCTGCGTTAATCGTTAGGTTGACTTCATGTAAAACGACTGTCTGCCCATAACTTTTGAAAACCTTATCTAGACAAACATTTGCTGAGGCTGATGTCATCTCCTTCCTCCCCCTTTGACAGCCCCTACAGTCAAACCTTTAACGATGTGACGTTGAGCAAAAATACCGATGATGATGACCGGTGCCATGGCTAACATTGCGCCGGCAGCAAGCTTTGCCCATTGAGTCTGTTCAACAGAAATAAAATTAAACATGGCTACTGTTACCGTGCGTACCTGATTGCCGCCCAGCACGACGGCAAACAGAAATTCATTCCAAGCATTAAGAAATACGAAGATAGTAGTCACTGCGATACCCCCTCGCACTTGCGGCAAAATGACATGCCATAGTGCACCAAAACGACCTGCGCGATCAAGTAACGCAGCTTCTTCCATTTCAAGGGGAATATCTTCAAAATATGAAACCAATAACCAGATTGCAAATGGCAACGAGAACGTTAAGTAAATAATGATTAACCCAGAGTAGCTATCAAGCCCACCGATTTTTTGCAAAATCAAGTAGTAAGGAATGATGAGACCAACGGGCGGCAACATTTGTGTTGCAAGCACATAAAAGCCCGATGTTTTTTTAACGGGGTACCTTAATCGAGCTAAAGCATAGGCTGCTGGAATGGCAAACAACATCGTTAATAATGTAGCGCCGGTCGCGACAATGATGCTTGATAGCAGGTTAGGAAGAATCGACGATGTGCCAAAGATGACCTCATGATAGTTATCAAAAGTCGGTGTAAAAATAAATTTTGGTGGGTAAGCCAGAACGTCTCGCTCTGTTTTAAAAGATGTCAGCAACCCCCATAAGACAGGAAATACCCAGATTGCTAAACTTATTCCTGTTACTGAGTAAAGCATGATTTGACGAAGTGGCGCACGAGCGTTTGTGTTCATGAAGATTTCCTGCGAACTCGGAACATAATGAAAGATATAGCAAGTGTGAGGGCCATCAGCATGACAGCCAAAGAAGAGCCATAACCTAGATTTAATATAGTGAATGATGTTCGGTAAGCATAAAGATTGAGTATTTCAGTTGATGAGCCGGGTCCACCACCTGTTGCTGCATATATTGCAGCAAACGCAGAAAGTGCCGTCATAGACCGTAAAATAATAACCATGATTATTGCAGGTCGAATTAATGGCAATGTGATGTGGATGAATCTTTGCCATGCACCCGCACGATCAAGCCTTGACGCTTCAAAAACGTCAAGAGGCAAGGTCGAAAGAGTTGCCAGTAATACTAAAAATGCAAAGGGAGTCCATTGCCAAGTGTGTATGGCTATGACTGAAATGAGTGCTAATTGAGGGTCTCCAAGCCAATTGTGGCTACCTAGACCTAATGCCTTAGAAACCATATCAACAAGACCAAAATCAGGTGCGAGTACCAACGTTCGCCAAAAGAGTCCAACTACAACAGGCGCAAGCACGATCGGTAGAATGGCAATAACCCGCATCAGCCCTTGACCACGAGGTATCTGAATGACGAGTAATGCAAGTATCAAACCAATCAAGACTTGCAGAATAACTGTAGAAGAGGTGTAAATGACTGTGAGGAAAAGTGAATTCCAGAATCTAGGGTCTTCACTCATTTTGAAGTAATTACCTAAACCCGCAAACCCTGAAAGCCATGGCATGCTGAGGTCTAAATTATTGAGACTACTCCACCCCAAGTACACCAATGGCGTTGTTGTCGTCAGCAAAAGTATGAGCAACGCTGGGGCTAACAAAATTAATGCAAAACGCCTCTCTTGAGCAGCTAACGAGTGCCCACGCTGTAATGTGTTGCTCATAATTTAAATTTGCTAGTTTTTCTGTATTTGATCGATTCGAATTTGTGCTTCATCTAAAGCTTCTTTGGGTTTTTTCTGTCCGACGAGTGCCGATTGAATGGCCGTACCCATCGTTTCGCCAATTGCGGGCCATTGTGGAACGCGTGGCCGCCATTCAACGTCAGTATCGTTTTGCAACGAATCTAGAGCAGCAGGAATAAAGTTGTAGCCGGCGCCCTGCATGGCGGCAGCAAATTCAGCCGATTTCCAGATTGCCATGCGGTTCACACCTGAACGCTTTGCTGGGCCATTGAATAAATATGATGTTCTTATTTGCGTTTCAGCTGAGGTTGCCCATTCAATAAATAGCCACGTGGCTATTTTTTGTTTTTCAGTTAACGCGGCATTGATTGGAAAGCTCCAGTTCCAGATCGAGGTGACCCCTCTGCCATTTGGGCCTTTAGGCCAGCGTGCATAGCCAATCTTTCCGACGACTTTTGATTTCTCAGGGTTGTTTATAACAGCGGCTGAAGAGTGCGCATCTATGTAAGTTGCAACCGTGCCTTGAGAAAAAGCATCTGCAATGTCAGGCCAATTCCAATTGCGAACAGCTGGTGGCGCATAATTGGTAAGCGCGTCAACATACCATTGAAGTGCGTTCACGGCCTCAGGACTATTGACGACTATTTTTCCGTTATTAACCCATCCCCCACCAAAGCCAAGCAGTATTGAAGGGTAAATGTACATATTTTGCCCTGCACCCGCAAACCCTCGTAAAGCAAGCCCATACATACGCGCATTCGGATCATTTAGGGCTTTAGCATTAAAAATTAACTCTTCATATGTGGTGGCAGGTTTTAAGCCTTTTGCATCATATAGATCTTTACGGTAGACCTGAACGGTTACTTCGCCATCAAAAGGTATGCCGTAGGGTTTTCCATCTACCGAGTCAGCTTCTCTCCAGGCTTTGATAATGTCGTCATAGTTAAACCAAGCCGCGTCAGTTAGCGCAGTATTGTTTAAGTATTTATCAAGTGGTTCAACCCATTTATTAGCAACGTATAACGGGTAATACATGGGGTCTGCAGCGTGAGTTGCGTAAGTGCCCGTTTTAGAGGAAAGATCCAACATCGCTTTTTGACGAATTTGCCCTGGGGGCACTTGCTCGAAGCGTAATTTAATACCTGTTAATTCCTCAAACTGTGACTGCAAAGAAATAAGGTTAAGAAAATAGCTCGCAGGTATAACGGCTACGGTGATTGACTCGCCCTCTGCCTGTTTCCAGTTAATTTTTGCTGCTTTGTATGCAGCAAGGTCATTATTTTGAGCAAATGCGGTTGAACTGAATGGATGTCCAAGGGCTGCGAGTGTTCCAAGAGCGGCACCGTGTTTAAGCAACGTACGGCGGTTATAACTGTTAGCAGTAATTTTCATCGTTGTCTCCTGTTATGTAATCGATTTCATTTACTTTAACAGTCTTGATAAACATATACAATCAATACTTCATTGGGATATTCCCTTATTATATCGTTAAGATAAATGTAATCGAGTTCAAGGATAACTTTGGAACCTAGTCCTGCAATGGAAACGACCTATAAAGAGGGTGGTTTAAGCCGATCAAGCGCCAAAGATGTGGCTCGTTTAGCTGGCGTTTCAACAGCGACCGTATCTCGGGTTTTAAATACGCCATATCAAGTTGAAGAACAAACTCAGAAATTAGTACTCGATGCAGTAAAAAAATTACACTATGTTCCGCACGGTGCTGCCAGAGCCTTGCGAAGTGCACGTAGTCAGATGATTGGGGCGGTTATTCCATCTTTTGACTATGCACTTTATGCAAGAATGACCAGCGCCATGCAAACTGCACTTGATGCAAAAGGCTATTCAGTTGTTCTGGCAGAGCATCATTACAACTTAAAATCAGAGTTGCGAACGACCGAGCAACTCATCAGGCATGGCGTCGATGCCTTTGTATTTGTAGGAATCAACCATGATGCAGAGCTTTTTTCAATGCTTCAAAATTATGGGCGCCCGTACATACTGACGTGGGGAACTGATTCGTCAGGTCACCACCCCAGTATTGGTTTTGATAGCCGTTCAGCAACATTTGATCTCGCTCGTCATCTTATTGATTTGGGTCATAAGCGATTCGGCTTACTAAGTGCGAGTGTGAATGGTAACGATAGAGCGATTGACCGAGGGGCTGGTATAAAAGCGGCGCTTGCTCAGGCGGGTTTAAAATTAAATGATGAATGTGTTAAGTACGGATCGATTGATCTAGCTGCCGCTAAAGCGATGATGCATAAGTTATTGATGCTTGCACCAAGCCATCGACCCACAGCTGTTATGTGTACAAATGACGTATTTGCAGTGGGCGCCATGATGGCTTGTCGAGAAATGGGTATAAAAATACCCGATGAAATGTCTATTACTGGCTGTGATGATACTGACCTGGGTGCAACTCAAACACCGCCTCTAACCAGTATTCACACGCCCATTACAGAAGTGGGTCTGGCAGCCGCTGAGCAAATTATTGCTAGGCTTGAAGGCCAACCCTTCACACAATCGCAGTCATTTCCTTACAAAATTGTCTTGCGTGAAAGTGTTAGCAAACCAACTGCCTAATTAATTAATCAAACGTCCATTTTCCCCAGGCGAACAATACGTTACCGTTGCCTTGGCCGCCTGGCACGTAGGTGGCTTGAAGTGACAATTGCTTGTAGCTAATTGATGCCATGGGCAAAATACCCGGAAAGGGCACACCACCAAAATAATCTTGGCGAGACATCAAAAACCCGGTGAGACCCGCACCCACTTTAACGTCGCTTTTACCCACATTCCAGGTGGGAACCCAAGAATAGCCAACCACATAAGACATGTCACTGTGCGAGTCTAAAAAAGCCATGGCATAGGTGCCTTCATAGTTGCCACTGGCGTTGTAACGCCCAAGGCCAATGCCACCCCCTGCAGGGTATTGGTTTTGATCTGATCGTTGTTCTGCCTTATAAGCAAAAGGCATGTGATAGGCTAGAAACGGCACATAAATTTCAACTTTACCCTCAGTCCAGGTGTCTTTCACGTGCTCTACGGCGGTGTTATAGGCTGTTTTGAGTTTGGCTGAAGTTGAGGGCGAGGTGGAAGCTGAAGGGGGGCTCACGTCGGAAGCTGATGCGGTTGACTCACCTACAGTACCCAAATTTAAAGAGTTGTTAATAGTGACCTGGCCATCGCCGCTACTGGCTACGCTGCTTGTTAGCGGGTTACTTTGGGCTTGACGATCAGTAGATTGACGATCAGAGGCTTGACTACTGGCAACCTGAATGCTGGAAATTTCACTGCTTGTTGCTTCATCTGCGCTTGAGGCAAATGCCTCAGTATTGAGTGCGCTAATAGATATTACGCAAAAAAAAGCGAAGAAATGAGTACCAAACCTTTGAAAAAACTTAGTGTTAAGCGCGTTTTGGGCGCTTTTACTTGGAATGGTCAAGTTAGAACTAGATATGGTTTTCATAGCAAACTTAAGGTACAAAAAGCTGTTAGTCGATGGCGATAGTGACGTGCAGCTCAAGAAAATTTAAGCTTATAGGTATTATCCCTTGCAAACACTCACTTTTAATATATTCTTCACTTTTTAACTTTAATTCACCAACACCTTTGCTTTTGGGGCTAGTTAATAACAGAATAAATGTGAAGGGTGGCAGTTTAATACGAAGGGCTAATGCGTATCAAGCTTAGCCACGGCGCGTTCCCATTGAGCCATCTTTGTGGCGGCTTGGTCGCGTGACCATTGCGGCTCAAACGTTCTTTCGATACGCCAATGCGATTTAAGTTCATCTAAACCAGCAAATACCCCAACATGTAGCCCGGCCAAATAAGCAGCTCCCAAA
The DNA here is from genome assembly GCA_041688825.1 of Burkholderiaceae bacterium. Classification (GTDB taxonomy): domain Bacteria; phylum Pseudomonadota; class Gammaproteobacteria; order Burkholderiales; family Burkholderiaceae_B; genus Algicoccus. The sequence goes on from JBDNHM010000303.1 coordinate 8,072, forward strand.
GCAGTGGTTTCAATGATATGAGGTCGTATGACAGGTATGCCCAGTAAATCTGCCTGTATTTGCATCAGAAAATTGTTCACACAAGCTCCCCCATCAACCCGTAGCTCGTTTATGGCGGGTGCGTCGCTGTCGTGCGCATCGCGATTCATGGCTTGTAATAATGCTGCGCTTTGAAGCGCGATGCTTTCTAGCGCTGCGCGCGCAACATGGCCCATCGTGGTGCCACGACTTAAACCCACCAAACTGCCTTGGGCATTCGGTTTCC
>JBDNHM010000304.1:0-1598 GCA_041688825.1 Burkholderiaceae bacterium
CCCCCAAGTGATGACTCGCCAAGATCTAGAGGTTGGGCAAGAAGAAGGTATCTATGGCCTCTTTGGTTCAACTCATTCCGCTAAAAAAAAATTACGTGACCTTGCTAGCCAACATAACCTTTGTATGGGCCTGTTGGGGTTTGAAAAAATCAGTAAAAGAGGTTGTTTCGGGGTTCAATTAAGAACCTGCCAAGGCGCCTGTGTGGGTCTTGAAGATCGCGCAGCGCACGATCAACGTTTGCAGCAAGCTCTAATTGATTTAAAAATTCACATTTGGCCATTCGACGGTGCCATTCATGTGGTGGAACAAGCAGGCGATTGGGTGCAACGACACCACATCAATAACTGGCGTTATTTAGGCACTTGGTGCTCGAAATCAAACCAAACCAGTGAAGTTGACCATCAACGTTTTGATTTAGACACTTATAAGATACTTGTCAAACCAATCATGTTGGGTACGGTAAAAATTGAACCTGCATAAGTTTGATGTTGAATTTTTATCTGCGATACGGCATAGATCATTTCCCAAAACGATTCTTATATTGCATGTCAATACCGATTACTGACCAAACTTCAGCAATAAATCTTTGATTCAGATCACATTGGCTAACTATCATCACAATGGGTTCACTCTTTAAATGAGTAGCAAACCCGTCCACTGTATTACTATGAATCATCACATATTTGAAACAGAGACACCTTATGAGTCAGTCAAAAATTGTTGGTTGGGGCCATTCAAAATTTGGTAAGTATGACAACCTTGACCTTGAGGTGTTATTTCGCGAAGTGGCTTTGCAAGCCATTGAAAGCGCTGGGCTCGATGTAACCGATATTGATGGCATTTTTGTGGGCCACTTTAATGCGGGTTTTGTGCCACAAGACTTTAGCGCTTCGTTAGCTGCCGTGGCCATACCCGAGTTTCGTCATGTGCCGGCTGTTAGGCTTGAAAATGCCTGCGCCACGGGTTCAGCAGCAATATGGGCCGCATTAGATGCAGTTGAAAGTGGTCGCATTAAACGTGCATTGGTTGTTGGTATTGAAAAAATGAGTGGCCTAGGTAATCAAGAAATTGGTGAAACTTTGCTCAAATGTTCTTATGTTAAAGAAGAAGCGAATATCGTTGGCGGTTTTGCAGGCGTGTTTGGTAATATCGCAAGTGCTTATTTTGATCGTTTTGGCGATCAGTCAGATGCATTGGCTGCCATTTCAGCCAAGAATCACTCAAATGGTATGGGCAATCCTTATGCCCATATGCAACGCGATTTCGGCTTTGATTTTTGCCGTCACCCATCTGATAAAAACCCATTTGTTGCCGGCCCTTTAAAACGTTCAGATTGTTCGCTCGTGTCAGATGGTGCGGCGGCACTCGTTATTTCGGCTGACATGTCTACAGAAGCCAAAGTGGCTGCGATTCAATGGCGTTCACGCACGCAAGTTAATGATTTTTTACCCCTTTCAAGACGAGACCCAACCCATTTAGAAGGTGCTAAGCTCGCTTGGCTCAAGGGCTTAAAAACCGCAAAAGTTTCCTTAGCTGACTTACACTTTGTGGAAACCCATGATTGTTTCACCATTGCTGAATTACTAGAATATGAAGC
>JBDNHM010000050.1:0-4672 GCA_041688825.1 Burkholderiaceae bacterium
CTTCCAAGCAAACTTTAAATAAATTCTTAGTATCTGCCTTTACTACTGACTCTGATGCATGAGATGAAAATCTGACATCAACACCGCAGTCTAATTAGCTATTCAATAGTAAATCAACCCACGTTGAGAGACGAGCTTTCCTTTTGGCCTTCGCCCACATCGAGAGATCTGGATAGGTACTACGGCTTTGGTCTGAAACCGAAATCCAATAGCCTCAGGCTGTATCGATCCGTTAATCAAAAGATCCCCAAGGGGTGCTGTAGAAGTCTCGAAGATTACCGGCAAAGTAGTCAGTCAATACCTTTTACGTATCAAAGTCATCCGCCTTCAAATCGTGTAATCGAACCAAGACGATTTGACCGACCTAAAAGCCACGTTCGTGCTACGCGATAGGTTATGTAAATCAATCACCTAAACGCTGATCAAGCTCTGTAACGACCACAATCACTTTTGCAGTTAAATTGCCCCGAGTCAACACCCACCTTGGTCTTCCCCACCCCACCGGGGTGCGTCATGTGTGACGCCTTTAAGGGCTGAAACACGTTTTACCTTACAGACCTTAAAGGCGTCAGCAGGCACGCCAGTGACTGCAAGGTCTAGATCATGGGGCCCGGCATAGCCGGGCAACACTTAATTGCCACAACAATAAAAAAGGAGGGGTTACCCCCTCACCTTTGTATCAGCCAATTTGTAATTGACGGGGGGGTGGGGGGCAACAGGGCAACGATAGTATTCGTCAGCATTAAATGTATCAGGTAAGAAAATCATCTGGCCGACCCGCACCCATCGCAAGTGCACAGCCTACAAGCGGCACATAAGCTAACAAAAGCCACCCTAATTGCCATTCGGGCCAGACCAAACAGGCCCATGCTAAAGGCGCCAACCACATTAAGTTAATAATGATCACGAGCAAAGCTATTGATCGATGTCCCACATGACGCTCACCGTGCCAGCGACGAGAAAGCCGTTGATACGCATGGCTACGATGCGCCTCATACCAACGATCACCTCGCGCTATGCGGGTGAGTAGGGTCAAAGTTGCGTCAGTGATGAACACTGCCGCCAATACCGCCCACGCTGTGTAAGTTAACCAGCCGGCCTGAATGGAGAGCAGCGCCAATGCAAAAATGATGAAAGCCAACCACGTGCTGCCCACATCACCCATAAAGATTTTAGCGGGTGGCCAGTTGAGTATTAAAAAGCCCAAACATGCCGCTGCAACACACAGTATCAATACCCAAACAGGGCTTGCAATGGCTTCTGGGAAAGCCCAAAGCGCTATAGCAGCGCCAGACAGCAACATCGTTATGGCTTGGGTTCCCGCAATGCCGTCGGTTCCATCCATGAAGTTAAACAGATTGACCCACCACGCACCAACTAAAAAAAGAAAGCCCAATAACAGCGAACCTTGCAAGCTTACGTCTGCCCAAAGGACCAAAGGGGGTAAGGCACCCAATGCTAGCAATAAACCAACCACCACAGACACTTGAACCAAAAACCGCCACTTAGCTGATATTTCTCTGACGTCGTCACGAAACCCCACCCAAGCAAGCGGCAGGCTTAGGACCAACACAGGCCAAAGTTGATTTGCGCCACCCCAAATCAACCACGCTGTGGTCAACGAAACTGCCACCACAATGCCCAAACCACCTCCGTTGGGTGTGGGTTGTTCGTGACTAGAGCGGTGGTTAGGTGCTTGCACCAGCTTCCAGCGAGCGGCACGTTTCAAAACGATGTGAGCAACCAGCCACGAAATACTGACGCTTAAGATAAGCAACCACACGAGCTCATGAAAACTAACACTCATAAAAAAATATCTTTTTCAGTCAAAACAAATGGGCGTGGCTCAAAACCAAAATCACGTGTCGCTTCGCTGTGGTCAAAGACCAAATCATGGTTCATGCGCTCAGCCATAGCTGATGACCATTTGCGGTAACGAGGAACAAAGCGAAGAATAGCCAATGCGAACCGAAATGCAAACAGTGGAACAGGCAGTAGTCGCAACGGTCGCCCAAGAGTATTGAAAATTCGTGTCACCATATCGCGATAAGTTAATGTTTCAGCACCTGATAAATTGTAAGCAATATTAACAGCGTTAGGCGAGCTCAACGCAGCAACGCAAGCACCCGCGACATCTTGCGCGTGTATCGGTTGGCGCAAACCCTGTGCCTTGCCAAATAATGGAAAAAACCCAAATCGTCGAATGAAAGATGCGATTTCGGTAATATTTTTATCGCGCCCATAGCCATAAATGAGGGTTGGTCGCAAAATGACCCATTCCACCTTGTGGCTAAGTGCCCAATTTTGAACAAGCGTCTCAGCATTAGCCAAACGAGTTGCTATCGCTTGCTCTTCAAGGTCGGTTGAGTCATCTTTGGTGAAGCGGCTTGTGGAAGAAAGTGCAACCACACGACGCACGCCGTAGGCTTCTAGCACGTTGAAATAATCTGGCAGTACCCAAATGGGGGCTACGCATAGCCAGTTTGGAATTTTTGATTGGGGTAACTGGGGGTGAGCCGATTTTCTAGAAAAAGTAATCACCTCATGGCCTTCATTCACCAAAAGTGATGCTAAACATTCGCCAACTAAGCCGCGTGCACCAAGCAACCCGATAGCTGAACGATCATCCACGTCAGCCCCCTAAACGTTTTGTTACCAAGCGAACTGAGTGGTTTGCCGAGACCAATACGAAGCGTAACCAGACACCCATAATCACCAACCACATCAATACGCCAGGGTATTGATGCTGAAAAAACTTATGATAAAAACGAATCATGCCTTTGTGTTTGTGCCATTCCACAAAAAAAGGTCGCGTTTGACTGCAATGACCTTTATGGTGCAAGACCAGCGCATCAGGTACAAAATTTATTTTCAAGCCTTTTTGGCGAAAACGCATGCACCAGTCTAAATCTTCGCAATGTAAAAAATAGGCTTCGTCCCACAAGCCAACTTTATCGACATCGGCTTTTCGCACCAACATGAGTGCACCTGATATGGCTTCTACCTCGATAGGCGAAGTAGGTAGAGGTTGTTTATGCAAGTTGAAATCAAAAAAAAGCCTTGGCCAGCGATGATTCAAACGAGCCAGACCAAACGCCCGCACAAACGAGCGCCACGGCGTTGGTACGGCTCGCCGCCCCCCACCCTGCTCACTACCATCTGGGTTAGTGAGCAGACCGCCGACCATGCCTACGCTTGCATCGCTATTTAAAACTTCAACCATGCGCTGCAAAGCGCCCGAACCGATAATACAGTCGGGGTTAAGAAATAATAATTGAGATTGAGTTGCCAGACCCAGACCAATATTGCAACCCGCAGCAAAACCTAAATTTTGCCCAGCATTGTGCATGACCAACCTAGGTTCTGCTGGGTAATGTGCCGCAAGCTTCTGCATGCTTGAGTCTGAAGAGTCATTATCTACAACAATTACCTGTTCAGCTTGACCTAAAGCAGCACGAACGCATTCAATTAGCAGCGAGCCTGCATTGTGGTTTACGATTATTGTTGAAACGGGTTGAATGGCTGCTTCCACTGTTTACTTAAAGCCTTTTGTCATAACCCGCAACATGATGCCTAACGAAACCACTCGATTTCTTTGAATTATTCGGCGTTTAGACCACATTTTAGGTAAACCTAGTAGTGCATCTTTTTTGGCGCGAAACATTACCGCCCCTTGTCCTCGCGCAACAAACACCAATAGCACTGCCAAGTTCATTACTAAATGTAACGGCAAGAAAACCCAGAACAATATATCAGGCATATTTTTTACATAAGCCCAAACAAGGTTACGGTGCCCGTGATAAACAGCAAAATCACTGTGCTGGCCACCTGTCGTACCTGAACCAACATGGTGAGCTACCGTTGATGGTACGTAGAGGCAACGATAACCCGCCAACCTTAGGCGAAATCCCAAGTCAACATCTTCGACATAACAAAAAAAATCTTCATCAAACCCTCCAACCTCAAGCAATACCTTACGACGATACATAGCAGCTGCTGCACAAGGTGAGAACACCTCGCACGGTTGCTCAGAATAAGAAGACACGAGTGCATTATGCCCCATACGCCAAACGAGCCCACTGATATGATACGCGTCACCTGCCCCATCTAATATTGCTGGGTTAGCAGCCTTAACCAGTTTGCTACCAAACACGTCAAAATCAGAATGAACATGAGCGGCCAACAGCAATGACTCTAGCCAGTTTGGCTCTACAAAAGCGTCAGGGTTTAGCAAAACAACCCATTCTGATTCCTCAGAAGCCGCTTCGATTGCTAAATTGTTGCCACACGCGAAACCAAGATTTTCATTTTGTGCCAGCAAACGAACTGATGGAAAACACCGCACAATTTCGAGTGACGAGTCAGTACTCGCGTTATCTATAAGAACAATATCGTGAGGTGCAACAGTTTGAGCAAGCAGTGCAGACAGGCAGTCTTTAAGGAAGCGCTCACCGTACCAATTGACGATTATTACAGTTGCTTTAGTATGCATTGAACACAATAATCCCATGATCGTTATGCGCGTTATTGGGTTGAAGTGGACCCTGTCGTCAAGACAAAAGCCATTGTTTTTTAAGCTGTAACTTTTTCCTATCTGCAGCGGATCGGCGCTGCCCCGTTTTTGCTTTTTCTTTTATTCATTCAGACAAAGATTCAGGCATGGAGCGTGAGC
>JBDNHM010000305.1:0-1829 GCA_041688825.1 Burkholderiaceae bacterium
CGGCAAGGGACTCTCGATCTTGAGCGAAATTAACGGGTGCTTTAACCTCTTGCACCACCTCTTTCACAGCGCTTGATAAATTGGGGTCAGGGTTTTCCATTCGGCTTAAAAGCGCCTGGGCGTTAGATGGAAGAGATCCACGCAATTGTTGTTTGACGTCCGGATTATCCATCACGTAACCGAAGCCAGACGACTGTGTCAGGGCCGCTAATTGAGCTTTGGCCTGATCCAGTTGGCTTTTGGCCGTCTCGACTTGAGTCATGAGTTGGTTTAAATGTTCAACCGAATTGATGTCCAGCGTTGGAATGCCACCGATTGCGTGCGCGGGCAGGGGTAAGTGAGCGGCCAGCAATAAACTGAACGCGAGCAGACGTTTATGAGACATGATGAGTACCTTATGAATAGATTATGGGGAAGCTCGACAAACGAACTAAACCTATGTCTGACACCACACGAATATCGGTGGGCGATGGTGTGGTGATACGGTTTGAAAAAAAGTGGCGCTAAACGCTAATTGGTTTAGCGATTGAGTGACGTTGTTGGTAATTTGGTGGCTGTCTTGTACTGCGATTGCGTGATGCGAATAATGCGGATGTCTGGATGATCAACGTCGATCAGAATTCGTGATCAGATTTAGATTCAGATTCAGGTTCAATAACCCCTAGAGAATCATTTTCCACCTCCGTGCGCGCAAGCGTGGGTGCTGGCTCTAGCCGCACATCGATTAGCGCCCCAATTTGTCGATAATCCTGCGCTTGGGGTTCTCTGTCGTCTACAGCGTGAACGTGCAGGCTGTAGTAGGTTTCAATGCCCTTTTCGAAGTAGTCACGATCTTCGCGGGGCGTAACCGAGTAGAACCAAAGGTTTTTTTCTTGCGCGCTTAGGTGAGTACTGGTTGCTTGGCTGATGCCATAGTCACGCCCATAGCGTTGCAAGGTTTCGGCATCAACCGTTTCATGATCAATTTCGATTTGAGTTTGACCCGTTTCTTGGTCCTGATCGAAATCGATTGCGCGCTGCTCACTGTAGATTGAGATAACGTATTGAGGGCTTTGGTAGTCTGGCAAGTTGTCTTTATCGACTTGTTTATCTGAGCTTGAACCTTCATTTGAACTTACGTTTGAATCTACGTTTGAACCTAAGTTTGAATCTAAGTTTGAATCTAAGTTTTTCTCGTCACGGGCCCACTGACGAGCCAGGGATTTGGCGTCCATTTGAACTCCTTCATAAAGTCTTGTTAGATGGGTGGGTATTCTTCACCGCGTTTAGGTAAATCGGAAGCCAGTCGTGTGGGTCGTCACCGACTTGCGCTATGGCCTGCTCGGCAGCCTCTGCCATGTCGGGGCTACCTGAAAATACGAGCAACTCATCCTCACAACCCGACAGATCCAGTGACGCTACGGTGACATTGCCACCTTGTTTAATGACGAACTTGCGGCTTGCTTCGCCTAATTGCCTGATCAGATTAAATTCATCCTGAGTTAATCCAAACCCTTCGATATAGTCTCGTGCTTTAGCTTGTGGGTTAGGCAGAAATATCAACGTTGCTGCCTGTTGGATAAGCGATGAGCCAACTGGGTTTGTCACAATGGCACCGGGTTCTTGAGTGGCAAATGCCAATACTCCATTTTTCTTTCGAATCGTTCGACTTGCGTCTTGCATGTCCGCTTGAAAGTGGGCATCTTTAAGCGGGTGTTGGCACTCATCGAACAAATTGATGATGCGTCGTCCGTCGTGCAAAGCGTTTATGCGGTGACGCAGGTAAAGTGTGGCGGCGCCACGCACCGAGTCATCGTCTAGCAGTTCGGTCAGATCAAACCCCAAGATCA
>JBDNHM010000306.1:0-6158 GCA_041688825.1 Burkholderiaceae bacterium
ATGCCCCCTTCACCCGTATCGTGTGCAAAGTGACCGATTTTGGCGCCCTCATTAAGTGCCAAAATCGCATTGGCTGAAAGCGAACCAAAACTCATAGCTGAAATATTTAAAACAGACAAATCAACGGGTAGCTTGCAGGCAAGTCCGCCCACAGTAATTCTAAAATTAGGGTCTTTGATGTGTTGGGGTGCCATAGAGTGGTTGATCCACTCATAGTGATCGTTGTAAACATCTATGTGGGTACCAAACGCGCGTTTATCAATTTGTTGTTTTGCACGTTGATAAACCATGGTGCGGGTGTCACGTGAAAACGGTGTGTCTTGACTGTCGTCTTCAAAAAAATACTGTCTCAGTTCAGGTCTTATTGATTCAAAAAAGTAGCGCAAATTACCGATAATTGGGTAACTGCGCCTTACGGCGTGGTGAGTTTGTTTAAGGTCGTAAAAACCCAACGCGGTAAGGGCTAGAAATACGAGAGTCAAAACTAACCAATCAAGTGAAAGGGTTATAGCCATGGCAAGCGTCACAGCGCTGGCAATGATGGCAATGTAGAGGGCACTGTAGCGACCGACAAAAGGCATATGTATGCTCCGAAGTATCTTACGGTCGTAATGTTAAATAATCGACCCAAGCAACGATACCACTTAAGGTCACCATTGAAATCATGGTTGTTACTAATATCGCTTGGGCGCTGGTTGTGGCGTGGCGCTTATATAAACTGGCTAACATAAAAGGCCCCGTACCTAGGGGTAGGGCGCTAGTCAGTATGGCAACCCAAGCCCACATAGCTGGCATATTAAAGACCCATAATGCCAAAATGGTGACCACTATTGGGTGCACAAATAGTTTCACCACACTGATGTGCTTGACCGCGGGGGTGAGCGCTTGCTTGGGTGTGTGGGCTAAAAAGAGACCAATTGCCACCAAAGCACAGGGTATAGACGCCTCGCCAAGTAAATCTAAAAACCGTGTTGCTGCAGCGGGTTGCCACAAACCCAGCGCAGACCACAATATGCCTAACAAAGGCGAGACTAGAAGCGGGTTACGAATAACCGACGTACCGACTTTTAGCAGGGTAGGTACGATGCCTTTTCCTTGAGCTAATTTGAGCTCTAAGCAAACAATAGTGATACCAAATTGCACGGTAACGGTCATCACAGCGCAAATGATAGAGGGTGCCAACGCCTCGGGCCCGAACACAATCAACATCAAGGGTATGCCCATAAAGCCGGCGTTGCCGTAACCGGCGCTCATACTGTTAATGATGCGATCAATTGGATCAAGAGCGTCGTGTCGGCTTAAAAACCAGTAAGAGGCGGCGGCTGCCCCAACGCCGAGCATATAGGCTGCTATAAAGCCGGGTTGAGCCAATTGATCAATAGGGGTGCGTGCCATAGCTATAAATAGCAAGGCAGGAAGCGCCATATAAATAACGAATTGATTGAGTACGCGGGTTGCCGTTTGATCAAGAATGTTGGCTCGTGCCGCTAACCAGCCAGCAAAAATGAGAGCAAAGACTGGAAAAACAGCTTCAAAGACGGTAATCAAAAGCATGAACCATGCCCATTTAGTCGGTATAGCTAAGGCTATACTAGAGAAAGAGGGTCGAAAACGTGATCTCGACCTAAGACGTGACATGCTCAAATACGATGGTGCCCAGAAGAGGACTCGAACCTCCACACCTTTCGGCACACGGACCTGAACCGTGCGCGTCTACCAATTCCGCCACCTGGGCAAACCTTGTGGTGCAATAGATACATCACACAAGCCCGAAATTATAGACGAGAAACATACTTTGGCAACTCAGCGAACAAAAAGCCCGAAAGCAACTTCAGTAAAAACAGTAGACGTGAATGAGGCGATACCTGATTTTGACCCCGATGTGCCCTCACGAGAAAATATTTTAGAGGCGCTGCGTCAAGCAGCGGTGCCGTTGTTACCAGAAGATCTAGCCCAAGCATTGAATGTTGTTAGAGAAGCGACTCAGGTGGGGTACGACCGACGCATCGCTGCAATGGAGCGTGATGGCCAAATTACGCGTAATCGCAAAGGCCTTCTGTTGCTCACCAACAAGCTTGATTTTATTGCGGGTAAAGTGCAAGGCCATCGTGATGGTTTTGGCTTTTTAATACGCGATACGGGTGGGTCAGATTTATTTTTATCACCCCGTGAAATGCTAAAAGTTTTGCATGGTGATCGAGTATTGGTTAAGCAATCAGGTGAATACCGAGGTAAACCCGAGGCCACTATTGTCGAAGTAATTGAGCGACGCACCAATCGATTAGTTGGCCGATTTTTAAACGAACGGGGTTTAGCGATTGTTGTTCCTGAAGATCAACGCATCAAACACGACGTTCTGATACCCCCCGGTGAGGCCGGTGAGGCTCAGCCTGGTCAAGTTGTTTTGGTTGACATCATTGAACAACCCACCCGTCACACTCAACCCTTAGGGCGTGTTACCGAAGTGTTGGGTGAAGTTGACGACCCCGGTATGGAAATTGAAATAGCCGTTCGCAAGTTTGATGTACCCGTTGAATTTTCGGTTAATACCTTAAAGCAGACCGACAAATTACCTGACGCATTACGCAAAGGCGACTACAAAGATCGCGTTGATTTACGCGATGTTGCATTCATCACAATTGACGGTGAAGACGCCCGCGATTTTGATGACGCGGTGTATTGCGAGCCGATTGAAGTTGACGCAGCCCATCAACAAAATAATTGGCGACTGTTGGTAGCGATTGCAGATGTCAGCCACTATGTTCTACCTGAAGACGCGCTAGACACCGATGCACAGGCGCGCGGAACGAGTGTTTATTTTCCGCGTCGGGTCATTCCGATGTTCCCTGAAAAATTATCAAATGGCCTGTGTTCTCTGAATGCGCATGTTGATCGTGCCGTGTTGGTGTGCGACATGGTGATTGCCGGTCATGGCGAAAAAGCGGGTCAAGTGACCGCTTATCAGTTTTATAATGCAGTGATTCATTCACATGCTCGCACCACCTACAACCAAGTTTGGGAAACCCTGCAACACAGTACGGGTCCTGTTGCAAAATCATTCGCAAATGTATTGCCTCAAATTCAAGATTTGCACACGTTGTTTACCGTCTTACATGCTGCACGCAAAGCCCGTGGCGCGATTGATTTTGATAAAGTTGAAACTAAAATTGTTTGTAACGAGTTGGGTCGCATCGATAAAATCGTGGCGCATGTGCGTAATGACGCGCACCGTTTAATCGAAGAGTGCATGTTGGCTGCTAACACCTGCGCGGCTGACTTCATGCATCGTAGCAAGCACCCCGGTTTATTTCGTGTGCACGAAGGCCCAACGCCTGAGCGGTTGCAAGCGCTCAGGGCATTTTTAAAAACTGTCAGTCTAGATTTAGCGGGCGGCGACGACCCACAAGCTAAAGACTATGCCGCATTGGTTGATCGAGCCCGTGGCCGACCTGATTTTGATTTGTTACAAACGATGTGCTTACGGTCTATGCAACAAGCGATTTATACCCCTGACAATATGGGGCATTTCGGCTTGTCATTCCCGGCTTACACACATTTCACGTCACCCATTCGCCGTTACCCTGATTTAATGACGCATCGTGTCATAAAAAGCCTGTTAGCTGGAAAACGGTATCGGCCCCAGCCACCTGACCATGTTGTCGTTCCCGGCATCAGCGAACAAGAGTTTGAGCACGACACATGGGAAAAAATCGGCATCATCTTATCGGGCTATGAACGCCGTGCAGACGATGCATCACGTGATGTTGAAGCCTGGTTGAAATGTTGGTTTATGAAAGAACGGGTGGGTGAAGTTTTTAGCGGCCGTGTAACAGGGGTAGCAAGCTTTGGTATTTTTGTCACGCTAGATACTTTGCATGTTGAAGGCATGGTTCATGTGTCTGAACTGGGCACAGAGTATTTTCAATACAACGATGCCATGCACGAGCTACGTGGTGAGCGCACGGGTATGCGATACCGTTTGACTGATTCAGTGCAAGTGCAGGTGTCAAGGGTTGATCTTGAAGCGCGTCGCATTGAGTTTAGGTTGGTTGCTGGTGAATCGTTTGCAGCCATTAAGCGTGCCCGTAATCGCGTTGATACCGAATCAGCGATTCATGTTAAAAAAGCAGCCTCACCTAAACCTGCACAATTTAAAGGTCAAACAGCGCGTGAACGACGTTCACAGTTAAAACAAACCGCTAAAGTGCAGGCAACAGCCAAAGCCACCCCTAAAAAGAAACCCACTCGATCGGTTAAATCAACACCAACCGTCATCAAGAAAACCTCTACAGCAGCGCCTCAAAAGAGTGTTGCCAAGAAAAAACGTTAAGCATACAAATATGAGCGAAAAACAAGTTTTACTCGGCTTTCATGCTGTTACCGCAAGGCTGCGTCATGCTGCCTGTTCTGTTATAGACCTATATTTTGATAAACAGCGTCGCGATAAACGCATGACTACACTTATTCAAACGGCACGCGACAATGGGGTTCAAGTCCACCCGGTAGAAAGTGACCGACTTGATGCACTCGGTGGTGACTCGCATCATCAGGGTGTCGTGGCTCTAGCTAGTGCCATGACTTTAGCAGTCGATATTGATGAAGTACTCGAAACCATTAAGGGCCCACCGCTGTTGCTGGTGCTTGATGGTGTGACTGACCCCCATAATTTAGGTGCTTGCCTACGAACGGCTGACGCCGCTGGGGTGCATGCCGTTATTGCGCCACGTGATCGTTCAGCGGGTTTAAGCGCTGTGGTTCGCCGTGTGGCATGTGGGGCAGCCGAAAGCTTGCCCTATATTATGGTTACAAATTTAGCGCGTACCTTGCGTCAACTTAAAGACAGCGGTGTGTGGCTGGTCGGCACCGATGAGACGGGTGAAAAAAACATCAGTCAAGTTGATACGAAAGGGCCTACAGCTTGGGTAATGGGTGCTGAAGGCGACGGTATGCGTCGTTTAACCCGCGAGAGTTGCGATGTATTGGTGCGCATACCCATGATGGGCAGCGTTGAAAGTTTAAACGTTAGCGTGGCAACCGGTGTGTGCTTATATGAAACGGTACGCCAACGTCATTCTAAAAATAGTTGATTAACATTAAAAAAGATCAAAAAAAATTAAGACTGATCAAATTAAAATCTAAGATACTTTTAAAAAGAAAGCTTAAGTCATGTCAAATAAAACAGGTTTTACGACCCAAATTTTGCATAGTGATCGATTGTTTGGCACCGAGCATGGTGCCGTACACAAGCCGATTCACACTTCGTCACAATACTGTTACAACGATGCAGCTGATTTGGTCGCTGTTTTTCAAGGAAGACCGGGCTTTTCGTATGCGCGCCAAGGCACACCGACCACTGCAGCGCTTGAAGTTAAGTTAAACCAAATGGAAGAAGGGCGGGCAACATTAACGTTTGCAACCGGCATGGCCGCTTTAGCTGCAGTGTTTACGACGTTGCTTAAAGCGGGCGACCATATTGTTGCCAGTCAATACGTTTTTGGTAACACCAATAGTTTATTGGGCACCCTACAGCGTTTAGGTATTGAGGTGAGCTTGGTTGATGCCACCGATGTCAACGCTGTTGCTAAAGCCATTCGACCCGAAACAAAACTTATTTTTGTTGAAACAGTAGCTAACCCTGGTACGCAAGTGGCTGATCTTGAAGCGATCGGTCAGCTCTGTAAACATCACAAGTTGATCTATTTAGTTGACAACACTTTAACCTCACCTTGGCTGTTTAAGCCCAAAACGGTTGGGGCTTCGTTGGTGATGAATTCACTTTCTAAACACATTGGTGGCCATGCCCATGCCTTGGGTGGCTCGCTAACCGACACGGGTTTGTTTGATTGGTCTGGCTTTGAAAATATCGTTGATGTCTATCGTCATGGTGACCCAGCAGGTTGGGGCTTAACCCAAATTAAGAAAAAAGCGTTGCGTGACATGGGTGCCACGTTAGCAGCTGAACCCGCACACCGCTTGGCTGTTGGGGCAGAGACGCTGTCGTTACGTTTAGACCGTGCGTGTGACAATGCAATGAAGGTTGCCACGTTTTTAGATCAGCACCCATCTGTCGCGCATGTGGCTTACCCAGGCTTGCCGCATCATCCACAACATGAGCGCGCCAAGCATTTATTCAGGGGAAGGTATAGTACTTTAGTAGC
>JBDNHM010000307.1:0-8410 GCA_041688825.1 Burkholderiaceae bacterium
GAAGCTTTGATGCAAAACCTATTTTGGAAAACACCAGACAATGGAAACCGTTGCGAGCAAAATCTACCAAAACATAAAAGAAAAGATTATTGAAGGCACGCTATCGCCTGGAGTTCGCATTACTGAACAAGGTATTGCTGAATCTTTTAAGAGCTCTCGCACCCCCGTAAGAGAAGCTATACGGGGCTTAGCAGCAGATGGTTTTTTAATTGTTAAAGCCAACAGTACGACCGTTGTGCGCGGTTGGGAACAAGAAGAAATTATTGAACTTTTTACATTAAGAAGTATGCTTGAAAGCGAATTAGCAGCTATGGCTGCCATAAATATTACGCCGCAAGATATTCAAAAATTGGTGTTAATTCAAACAGAAATTGAGCGTCAAGGGCCTAATATTTCAGCAGAAAATACGGCTCGTATTACCCCTTTGAACCGCGATTTTCATCAAATCATTCACTGTGCAGCTCAAAGCGAAAGACTTGTTGATTTACTTCAAAATACGATCGAGGTGCCAATTGTTCAGCAAACCTTTCGTCGCTACAACCCAGCTGAAATGGCACGAAGCTTTGGGCACCACCGAGAACTCATCGATGCCCTCGACAGTCGGGATGCATCATGGGCCAAAAGCGTGATGAATAGTCACATTCGTAACGCTAAACGGGTATTGATGGCAACCCAAAGCACTTGGGCTGCGCAGTTACAACCTGTGCCATCATCCGTAACAACATAACGTAAATATCGAAGCTCGTTACTTAAATAATTGTTCCATTTCACGGCGTATTTTGTAAGCATAGGTGGTGGTGTCCATGTCAACATCATGCCAAGTCAGTGACTGCCCTTTCGCAACGGGTCGAACGACTTTAACTTGATGCGCCAGACCCAGAGGCAAACCACCCATAGCAGCTGATTTTTCAGCGGGAAGCAATTTGCCCCAAACGGTATAACCCCCCTCACCGTCAAGCATCTCGCCCGGCTTTAGATCACGTTTCGCTGTAGCCACCACATCAGCATGCCAACCTGTCGCAACACCCGTTGGCTCGCCACGCAATGCGACTGATGCAACGGACATACCCACTTCTAAACCGATTAAGTGCCAACGCTTATAGAGCGTAAAGTAGCGACCACTGGGGTCAGTGTGGGCTTTGTATTCTTCAAAACAATTTTTTATGTAGTCGGTCTCAGCCTCAACCGTGACCCAAACCCCCATACGAATATCGTAAGGTATGACACGACCGTCGGTTTCTAATGATGAAATTACTTCAACCATGCCTCTACGCTCTAACACCCCACCTTCTGAGATAGGGCGCGTCACAAAAGGTATGTCTTCAACACTGGCTGGTGGGTAAAGTAAACCGTTACTGGGCACGCCTAAGCCCGTTGCATTGGCAACGGCTGTGCTTTCAATAGAAGGCTTTGAACCATCTAAAAAACTATTAAACATTTTTGGGTTCAAACCACCCCGCTCGGCCTGCTCGGGCGATAAACCCCAATGATGCCAAACCGTTTCTGGGGTCGATTCAGAATAATGTGGCAACCATTTGTGCCCCCGCCCCGCCGCCACGACTGGAAAGCCGCAAGTACGGGCCCAATCAACTAAGTCGCAAATTAAAGCAGGCTGATCACCAAAGGCTAGTGAATATTGAACGCCGGACTGCTGTGCGCGAACCGCCAATAGTGGGCCACAGAATGCATCGGCTTCCACCGTCACATTCACGACGTGCTTGCCATGTGCAAAGCTTTCAAGAATATGGTCAACCGCCGCAATGGGGTTGCCCGTACACTCAACCACGACATCAACGCTTGGTAATGAAACAACGGCTTGCCAATCTTCCGTTACCCAAGTTGTGCCGTTTTTAATGGCCTCATCGGCTGACTTGGCCATGGCTTGGTCAGCATTCCAACCCACTCGGGCGAGATTTTTGCGAGCAAGCTCAGGGTTTAAATCGGCTATGGCTACGAGATGTATGCCCGGTGTGCGAGGCACTTGCGCTAAATACATTGAACCAAATTTACCAGCCCCAATTAAAGCGACCCGAATCGGTTTGTTAGCTGCTGCACGGGCTTGTAGTTTTTGATAAAGGCTCAATTGATTCTCCGGTCATTGCGTTTTTTAGACCGACCAATAGATTTTGGTCATGACTTAAATTTGTAACATAAAGAACCTAAGATAAGACATATTAAAAATGTGAGCGCTTATGTTTAATTTCCAAAAAAATATGACGACATTAGATTTTTCAACACCAAATCAAGAAAAAAAACTAAAAAATCGCAAGGTTAAAGCATTCAAAAAATTAATCAAAAAGAAATTAGTGCAAAAGCTGTTTGGTAAGGGTTTTGCGGCTTGGCCAAATATAGGTAGGCACTTAGAGAACTCATCTTTTAAAGACACTACCCCCGTTAAACCTAAAAAAATTAATTTACAGGTGTCGTGGGCAACCAGTCATGCTGAAATCGAAGAAGCACAGAAGCTACGTTTTGCTGTGTTTGCTGATGAAATGGGCGCTAAGTTACCTAACCCTGAACAAGGTTTAGATATCGATGCGTTCGATGATTACTGTGAACATTTATTAGTACGTGACCGAGACACACTCAAAGTTGTTGGCACCTATCGCGTGTTACCACCCCATCAAGCACAAGCAATCGGTCGCTTGTATTCAGACGCTGAATTTGATTTGAGCCGTTTGAATCATTTGCGGCCCACAATGGTGGAATTAGGTCGATCGTGCGTACATGAAGACTACCGGTCAGGTGCCGTCATTATGGCCTTATGGGGTGGTTTAGCCGAATATATGACCTTAAATGGTTATGAAACGATGCTGGGTTGTGCAAGCATCACCATGGCTGATGGCGGTCACTATGCAGCGAGCTTGTATCGATCGCTCAAGACAGATCAGCTAGCCCCCATTGAGTTACAAGCCTTTCCAAAACTGCCCTTACCGATTGAAAGTTTACAAAGTCATTTAGACGTTAAACCCCCACCCCTGATTAAAGGGTACCTAAAATTAGGGGCCAAAATTTGTAGTGCCCCCGCGTGGGACCCTGACTTCAACACAGCAGATTTACTCACTATGCTTAGACTTTCAGATATGAATACGCGGTATGCGAAGCATTTCTTCAAACATGATTAAATGAAGCAAATACAGGTGTGATTTTAAATAACCCAAGGCACAAAACGTTTTGTTTGCTTCATATACTGAGCGTAATCTTTAAAATGTTTCGTCAAATAACCTTCTTCAATAACCGCTTTAAACACCAATACCAAGAGTAACGACAACCAATTAAACCAAGCCCACCAGCCGTCAATAATGATGACAGCAACCATCGCAAATAGCAGTAAGCTGGTGTACATAGGGTGCCGAATGTAGTGATAGGGGCCATGTGTAATCAGTTGTCCGCCCTCTTTCGGTTCGGGCACAATTCTAAAATTACCGACACGGTTTGCAGTCAATGTCCAAACGGTCAAAACAATTCCCAGTGTCAATAACCCAGCGCTCAAGTTATCTAAGCTTACCTGTGGCCAACGGTTATAAACCTGTATTGCCAAGGTGGCTAACAAACCAAACTGCGCAAAGACTAAACCTTCGTTCATAACATTCCTTTTAATTCTTTAATTTTCTTACTAATATACAGCTCAAGGTATAAAAATTTGCGCACAAATGAAGGCGAATGGTTCAACACACGAAGGTCAACACATTACTTTATCAATAATTTACTTAAACGCTTTTTAAGCACAGAAATATAAATAGGTTAACCTTGCCAACTGTGAGGTCGTGCATATGACCTGCTGCATTTATTAATAATAAAAGGTACCTAAATGACTAATCAAAATTTACCCCAACTTTCAGAGTTACAGAAAAAAGTTTTGGGTGACGCCGTCAAACACTCTGGCAAACTGATCTTTATTGGTGTGCTGCTTATCGTTTGTGGTTCATTGGGCTTATTGGCAGAAGCGGCTTTTTCTATTGCTACCGTCACCCTACTTGGTTCAGTGGCTTTTATTGCTGGTATTTTTATGGCGGTGCACGCCTTTCAATCAAAGGGTTGGAAATCATTTCTTATTCAAACAGCATTTGGTGTGCTCTATATAGGCATTGGTATTTATACTTGGGTGTCACCCGTTAATGCCTTAGAGGGTCTCACAATCTGGATAGCTGCGATTCTGTTGATCACGGGTGTCATGCGTCTGATTTCAGCCATTCAACACTGGTCAGTTGGCAACGCCATGTGGCCTGCCCTATCAGGCGTGTTGTCAATTGTGCTGGGCATTATGATTATGAATAATTGGCCCGCAACCAGTTTATGGGTACCCGGCATGTTGTTAGCCATTGAATTGCTTTTACAAGGCTGGTCACTATTTTTTATCGGCATTGCAATTCGTAAAGCGGGCGCTACAACCCCAACGTAATTAAAGGGGGTTGTACTTTTTTATTGGCTAAGACGCCAGTTGCTCTGGCTTTTCATGCATCGTCATTAACGCCACCAAAGAGCAAAGCCCAGCAAATATAATCATGTAGGCTGGGCTTAAATCGTCGTGAGTACGGCTAACTAACCAAGTGGCAACCATTGGGGTTAAGCCACCTACGATACCCAGCGTGACGTTGTAACCCAGCCCTGCGGCGGTACATCGAACCGCAGAGGGAATCACTTTAACAATAAAAGCGGGTTGGGCACCAAGATAAAAGCCAATAATCACTGCAAAGCCTAGCTCACCGATATATATCATTGCGACATCAGGGTTGTGCAACAAAGTAAAAAGTGGCCAAGCAAGCAACGAAATGATACATGTTGCGGCGACTAAAATACGTTTGCAACCGATACGGTCAGATAGCCAACCTGAAAAAATCATGATGGGTATTAATATCAACAGACTTATTGTATTGATTTGAAGTGCGTTTTCAGGTGCTATGCCATCAACGGTTTCAAGCCAACTGACTAGATACACAAAAATCATGTAGAAAGCCACGGCATTCATCATCGTCAAACCTGATATTTGTAGCATCACGCGACGATGAAAACGCAACGAATCGCTCAACGGATTAGACGAGCGCACAACGGGTGCCCCTTGAGCCGTCGGTTCACGTCGCAAGTAAAGACCGGCTAGGCCTAAAATCAAACCCATCAAAAAAGGGACACGCCAACCCCATTCTTGTAATGCTTCAGGTGAAAGTGTTGACGCTAAAAACGCACCAAACGCCGAGCCCAATAAAATACCACCCACAGCACCACTGACGGCAAAGGCCCCAACAAAACCCCGACGACGGGGTTCGGTGTGTTCAAGCATATAAACAATAGAGGTCGTATATTCACCCCCTACTGACAGACCTTGAATCATTCGAAGTAGCAACAAAAGTATGGGTGCTGCTAAACCTAGGGTTTCATAGCCTGGCAAAATGCCAACAAAAAACGTGGGAATAGCCATGGCTGCGACTGAGATCAACATGGCTTTTTGACGACCATATTTATCACCTATATACCCCAGCAATAGGCCACCAATCGGCCTCATCAGAAAACCAATTGCAAAGACTCCAAATGCCGCAATGACTTGGGCAACCGGGTCTTCTTTGGGGAAAAATACTTTACCAATCGTTAAAGCAAAAAAGCCATAGATGGCAAAATCAAACCATTCAAGCAAATTACCGACAATACCTGCAAATAATAATTTAGAGCGATTTTTATACATTTGCATGGTTTACTGTGCCTAAAACGGGTTGAGTAAATCGAACACTTTAACGCTTTAAAATGTTTTCTGCTGTGCAGTACACTTTATAAGAATATGACATTGAAAGTTAAAATTTTTCTGTCAACCCATATAAACTTATTTAAAACTACCTTACCTTTAAAAGTCAAAATCGATGCCCCTAAACACAACTAATTGGCGCCAAAGTCTACCTGTAGCCGTTTTGTTTATATTGGGCCTATTTGACCTGTTTAGAGGCGTTGCGCACACTTATCTCATTCACTGGGCCAACAATACCTTTGCCCACCTAGATTTGTCGGTCAACGGGCAAGACCAATTAGTGTTGCTCAGCGCTTTTGGCATTTCAAATTTGTTGACTGGTACGACCTTTATTCTTATTAGCCTAAAAGCACGTGCACTCGCTTCATCAATATTACTGATTATTTTATTAGCCTACTTACTAGGCTGGTTAGGCATGCAATACGCTGGCGTTTCACCAAACTCAGACTTTTATGGCCGCTTTATTATGCTGGGGTATTTAGGTGTGTGTATTGTCACGCTGATTTTGACCTGGACAGGTAAAAAAACGACATGATTACGCGGCTTTAGATTCAAAGTCGTGAATGACTAGACCGTCTTTAGCATCAACCGGCTGACTCCAGGGTTTGGCAACTGTAGGCCCATAAAAGGGTCAGGTCCTGATACGGTACAACCCGCAATCAAAATAGATAACCCCAAGATGCTAAGTTTATACATCGTGACTTGTTGGTGCCGATTGAATAGCGCATCCCTCTCAAGTTAATTTAAATCAGCGTCAACAAAATGGTCAAAAAAATAATTTAATGAGCTTGTTAACCCCCCGATACGTAACACGGTAATGACAGAAACACTTAGTCTCAACAATCTGTCTGCTGTTTTTACGTATGATGTAAATTAACGATAACCTAACAATGTCAATTAACGATAACCTAACAACTTGTTTTTTATATTTCAACCAATCAAATCGCTAGGAAAAAATCATGACTCAAGCGCAAGCCATAAGCCGCTTTCCTGTTCCTGAACTAAAAAACATGCCCGATGACATTCGCCAAAGAATAGAAGCCGTTCAGGAAAAAGCTGGTTTCATTCCGAATGTTTTCTTGGTACTGGCTCATCGCCCAGACGAGTTTCGTGCCTTCTTTGCTTATCACGACGCTTTAATGGAAAAGCCTGGGAACCTGACTAAGGCTGAGCGTGAAATGATCGTGGTGGCCACAAGTGGTGCCAACCAATGCCAATACTGTGTGATTGCACACGGTGCCACTCTGCGTATTCGTGCCAAGAACGCGCAGATCGCCGATCAGATTTCTACCAACTACCGAAAAGCTGATATTACTGATCGACAAAAAGCAATGCTAGACTTCGCCATGAAGGTGTCGGCCAGCGCTTACGCCGTTGGTGAAAGTGACTTCGCAGCGCTGAAATCACAAGGCTTCACTGAAGATGATATCTGGGACATTGCGGGTATTTCGTCATTCTTCGGTTTGTCTAACCGCATGGCTAACGTGACCAACATGCGCCCAAATGCTGAGTTCTATGCAATGGGTCGATAAAGCTTGGTTAGTATTCAGGTTGCGTATTTCACTGAACGTGACCGGTATTTTCACGAAAGCGTGACCGATGTATTTACGAAAGCATGACCGATGTGCTGCCTCATGTGCTTATACATTACACCCCCCCATAAAATAAGAGCGTACAAGACACTAAATTTATTTGTAATAGCCCTTCAATTTTCAATGTTTACGGCATCAGCCATGCCGTCTCACTTCTTTCGCTTAAGTTCAGAGTAAAAATTTTCATGACTGCCCAATAACAAAAGATAGCGAGTATTCGGGTCGAACTCATAAGCAAGTAAGATTTCTTGTGTTTGAATTTTAAATTTGTAAACAAACACACCACTGAGATCGCCACGCTTCGCTTCACCGATAAAGGGGTCACTTACAATTATTTCAACAGCCTCATCAACCGCCACTTTATGGTTGTTACGTAATTTTTTATAAGTTCGCGCAAATGTGGTTGATTGAATAACGGTTACTGAACCTACAGCCATCAACGTTTACCCTGCGGCACAAACGGGGTTGCTAGTGTTGGGCCTTCAGCTCGAGCAATTAAAAGCTCTCTTACAAAATCAATAGGTAAATCTGGGTTGTCTAGCGCAGCCTTACCCATCAGTGCCCAAAACTCAAGTTGCCCAGCAATTGAGCGCCGCTCAGCATGAGCATGCGCTTTAGCTTGCTCGTATAGGTGGTCGTCAATTCGTACAGGCATGCCCATAATTATTCCTAAAGTAACCTAAATTAATTACTACAATTGTAGCAAAATAAAATCATTTGTAGCATAACATTTGACATCAAAATCTGAGCTCGACAACAAATACAAAAAGTAATCAACAATGTCGCACCCAGACTTGGCGACGCGTTAAATCGCACAATTTGGGCGTTAAGGTGAGCGATAGAAAGTCGGTTAATTCACGCCCGTCACTGACCTTTCTTAACCCGTTCTCCAAGATATCGCTTTATAGCGAATTTTTTAAATCGAAATCGAATATAGTCGCGACTTTATGTGATTAGACTGGAAAAAAGTCGGAGCCTTGGGCAACACAAAACGATGAAAAAAAAACGCACTATTTTGTGCGTTTTTTTTATTTTAATGGTGCCCCCCCCGTGAGTCGAACACGGCACCAACGGATTATGAGTC
>JBDNHM010000051.1:0-34772 GCA_041688825.1 Burkholderiaceae bacterium
ATTGCCTTGACTTAGCACACGACCATCGCGCATGTAGGTTGAGGCTTCTACAATAAATGTGATGGTACCGGCTTCAGGCGCAGGAATGACTGACCGCACTGCATCTGAAACGCGTTCGACTAGACGCGCTTGTACGGTTTTTGCGTAGCCGGGTAACAACGTAATGTGTGTAGTAGGCATAATAATTCCTTAAATAATGAGTGCAAAATATATCATTTTGAATTTTTCATCGTGCATGTTGAGGGTGCAAGAAACAGCTCAACGAAAGCTCAATTGATACAGGTCAGTCATCGTTCGCATGATGATATTTCAATATTGATTCAGACTCTGATGGTTCTGGTAATAATTGCGTAACAATCGATTGCGCGGCAATATAACCACCTGCTATAGCGCTCAGTAACCCATTGCCTGATAAGTACCCGCTCATATGTTTACCTGAAACCCCTCGTGCTGCACCACCCGCTGCCCAGAGGTTGGGTAACAATTCACCTTGTATGTTCAATGCTTTGCAATGTTCATCAATATTTAAGCCACCTTGAGTGTGAAACAAGGCACCTGTAACTTTGATTGCAAAGTAGGGGGCTTGAAGGGGGCGCGTGTTTTCTCGGCCAAATGGGTCGGGGTAAGAGGTGCCAAGATTTTCAAGGGTTTGGCGTAATGTGTCGGGGTTGCAGGCGATTACTTGCGCAAGTTGTTCTAAAGTGTCGCACTGTTTAACTGCACCGGCTGCCTGCGCATCACGATAATCTGGAAAGTCTTGCCCCTTTTTCTCAATGGGCGTGTCAAACACCTGCCATGCCACGCTGCTGGGTTGTTGCAATACAGCTAAAGAAGCTTCTGAGTACCCACACGACTCGTCATGAAAACGTTCACCCTTGGCGTTGATTTGCACGCCCCCTTCAACCATCAGTGCCCAGGTAATAAGAATGCTGTGTGGGCTGGCCCAAGAGCCGTGACCTTGATAAGCCGCCATGTCAGCTAATTCAACCCCGAGTTGTAAGCCCCATTGCACGGCAGCGCCATCGTTGCCCGTATGGCCACCAAAGGTGGCGTCAGACATTTCAGGTATGTACTGCTGAACTAGGCTTGGGTTTCCACCATAGCCATTACATGCCAACATCACCGCATCGCAAGCAATGTTTTCCTGTTCACCTGAAGGGCGCTCAATGGTGACGCCTAAAACTTTATAGGCTTCATTCACCCATAAGGTCGTTACGCATGCTGAGGTCAAAATAGGAATGTCTTTGTTCTGACAAGCCTGTTCTAGAGCGTGAATTAACGCTGAGCCTGTTTTAGCGGTGAGCGTATGCATACGGTATTGATGATGACCGGGGTATAAAAAATCAGTCAATATTTGCCATTCAAAGCCATGTTTATTTTCTAAAAAATCAAGTGCTGGTGCAATGGCATCGGTATAAGCTTTAACTAGATGTGGGGCTGCTGTTTGATGTGCTTTGGCTTGAATATCTTGTGCCAGTTTTTCAGGGGCATCGTCAAGACCTAAACGCTGCTGTGCTCGTGTGCCTGCAGCGGGAATAAAGCCTGAAGACAAGCTGGTAGAGCCACTTGGGGTGGGGTCGCGTTCAATGACAACGCAATCAAGTTGATACTTCGATAAGGTCAAGGCAGTTGTTAAACCACAAGCCCCCGCCCCAATAATCACAACAGGTGTGTGAAAATCAGCTTCAAACTGTTGAACCGTTTTAATAAGGAAATTGACTGAGGGCATATTAGAAAGAAATCGTTAAATTAAGGGTTTAACGCATAAGCTAAATAAATGTCGCAAAGGCTGATCAAAGCAAGCATTAATCTAATTTCAACTGCATTTCAATAAAAGATTGGCATGTGGTGACATGTGCCACCGTTTTCATATCAGCCAATGCAGTTTCATGCGTCGTTTCACTGAAGGCAGCGCACCCATCGCTGATTACCCATGTCTCGTAATCACGCATGTGGGCATCGCGCACGGTGCTGGCCACCCCACCATTCGTCACGATGCCACAAACGACCACTTGCGTGATGCCGTTTTTTCTCAATAGCCAATCAAGTTGGGTATTGAAAAAAGCTGAATAAGCAACTTTTTGAACCGCCACATCAACCACAGGTAGCAACAGATCAACACAGGCTTGACCATGACTGCCGGGTGCAAAATCACCTTGACGTAGAAAAGGTCTTAATGTTTTGAGATGCGGTGAAATCATGGGCTGCCCGTCTGAATCAGGCCAAAGGGTAAATTGGCTGGCCACCACGAGCCCGTCCTGACTTTTAATCGCTTGGGCAACTTTGATCACGCGTTCGGGTAGGGCTTGCGCAGCAGGGTTGGTGCAGCCACCTCGAGCGTAAGCACCGCCTTCGGTCAAGAAATCGTTTTGTAGATCAATGATAACGAGTGCAGTTTTCATAAGTGAATTAACAGGTTAATACTAGTAAATTAAATGCGGGCTTGATGTGCGTGACATCACAGCAAACCACATCACAGCGAAGCAAATCAAATCGAGGAATTGGGTTTAATCAGTAAATTTCCCAAATGATCAACGCTTGCAACATGTTCAGGTTCTAACCACACTGTTGTGTCACCTTGTTCAAATATGGCGGGCCCTTGAATCGTGTGGCCAACAGGTAACTCAAGTCGAGCATAGCGCGGTGCGGTGACCCAATGCCCATCTATATAAACCTGCTTTGTGCCCAGAGGTTCAGTTTGCCCGGCCCCTTTAGGCGCCAACCAAGACAAATCAAATTTAGGTCGAACCCCAATCATGGCGTACCTAAGATTCAAGACACGTATGGGAATATTGTTTAAGATACGACCAAAATCATGTTTGTATGTGGTTTCAAAAGCCTGCTGTATGGTTAATTGCGACAACCCTAATAGGGCAACCGGTACGCTAACCGTATGCGTTTGCCCTTGGTACATCATGTCAAAGTCGATGGTTTCTTTGATTTCAGCAAAATGTACACCGGCTGAGTCTAAGCGTGCGCGACATTGTTTAGACAGGCTCTCAATCAACTCTCGTAGCGTTTTAATATTCAGTATATTAAGTGGCACGTTAAGCGTCTGCACGGCATCGTGACGCATGTCTGCCATCACACAACCTAAGGCTGATGTGACACCGGGGTAGCGGGGCACAATGCCCGTCACGACACCGACTTCACGCATCATGGCGCACACATGTAAACCACCACCGCCGCCAAAGGGCATGTAAGCAAAGGTACGCGGGTCGTGACCTTTTTCAATAGAAACCAAACGCATGGCACCTGCCATCTTGGCATTTGCGACCGTCAAAATAGCCTCAGCAGCTGCTAACACTGACAAACCAAGAGGCTTGCCCACATGCGTTTCGATCGCTTGTTTTGCCTTATTAATGTCAAGTGCACCCAATAAACCACCGCCTAACGGGCGTTCTGCCGCAATACGACCCAACACAACATTGGCATCGGTCACAGTGGGGTGATCATTTCCTCGACCGTAGCAGGCCGGGCCAGGGTTGCTACCCGCTGATTCAGGCCCAACTTGCAGCATGCCACTGGCATCAACGCGAGCAATTGAGCCGCCACCTGCGCCGATCGTCTCGATTTGAATCATGGGTGAGCGCACCACCATTCCAAACGCAATACTGGTTTGGCTTGCGAGTGCTGTTTGGCCTTCGGCAATGAGTGAGACGTCAAATGAGGTGCCGCCAATGTCACCCGTAATTACATTGGGGTAACCGGCTTCAGTCGCAATCGCGGCGCAGGCAATCACACCAGCGGCCGGGCCTGACAGGGCAGTGCGAATGGGTAATTCACTGGCTGTTTGTCGCGACATAATACCGCCGTTACTTTGAACGATAAGCAGTTCACCCGTAAATTGTTCAGCTTTTAAATCATTTTCTAAACGCTCTAGATAACTGCCCACAACGGGTTGCAGTGCGGCATTCAAACTCGCCGTTGAAGCGCGCTCAAACTCACGAATTTCAGGCAACACCTCAGCCGCAGAAGTAACGTGGGCATTGGGCCACATTTCTCGCACCACCTTTACTGCAGCGTATTCATTCTCGGCGTTGGCATAGGTGTTGATAAAAAATACACATACCGCTTCACACCCTTGTTCTAACAATTGTTTGGCCGCAACACGTACTTGGTCTAAATTAACGGGCGTCAGTATTTCACCTGTCGCTAAAACACGTTCGTCGACTTCAAGCCGATCACCGCGTTCAATCAAGGGTTCAAAATGACCCCGTAAGCCCCACGTTTGGGGTCGGTCTCGTCTGCGCATTTCAAGCACATCTCGAAACCCGCGCGTCGTTATCAACCCGGTGCGGGCCACTTTACGTTCTAGTAACGCATTGGTACCCACGGTCGTGCCATGAACGATGGTAGTGATAAGGCTGGCACCTTTACTTGGGTCAGATTGTGTTTTTTTAATGCCATTCATAAAACCAATGGCTTCTTGGCCACGGGTTGAGGGCACTTTAATGATTTCAACGCGTGCTTGGGCTTCGTCTAAAAAGAATAGGTCAGTAAAGGTGCCGCCCACGTCAACACCGACGACAACGCCTAATTGATGAGGTTGTTTCATTGCATGCCCTCAACGGTATATTCGCTCACGCTGTCATGATGACGTGCTTCAGGGGTGCGTTCTACTGGCGCACCATAACCCCCACCGCCAGGCGTTTCAAGCCTTACTTTGTCACCTTGTACAAGTTGAATACCCAACATTTTTGAACCCATAGGTGGGGTATGCCATGCCCCTTGGGTGTGATACGTAAACCGGTTTAATGCCCCTTCATGGCCGCCCGCAATGCCTTTGGGTGCTGCGCGTGCGCGTTCACCAAAGATAAACGCTTGTGCTGAGTTTTCCAATAACTCAATTTCATAAATGGCACCTAAACCGCCGCGAAACTGTCCATCGCCACCCGAGTTAGGCCTGAGCGACCATTGGGTAAATTTGACGGGGTAGGCCGCCTCTAAAATTTCAAGAGGTGGAATAGTCGCAGTTGAGATCGGTGCATTACCGTGGTTCAGACCATCGCCCGTCGCATGGCCACCATGCCCGCCACCAAAAAAACTAAACATAACCCAACGTTGGCCGGCACGTGAGGTATCGCTTCGATGACCCGCTATAGATAAAGCATTAATCGTACCGTAGGCTTGCGCCACACCTCGCTTGGAATCAGCTAAGGCAACTGCACTGAAGATGACATCAATCATGCGTAAGATGGTTTCGGTATACCCCCCCACTGGGCGGGGCCGTTGCGCGGTAATGAGTAAGCCCTCTGGCATCACCATTTCAACCGCATCAAGCACGCCTGCATTAGCCGGCACATCAGGAAAAACGTGTTTTAACGCAACGTAACAAGCTGCCACAGCGGTAGCGCGTGAAATATTAACGGGCCCCGCACATGCGGGAGATGTGTTGGAAAAATCAAGCGTTAGATGTTCACCTTTAACCGTCATGTCTAAACTGATCGTTAACGGAGCGTCGATTACACCATCGTTATCAAGCGTGTCTTCAAAGTGATATTTTCCATCAGGTAAAGAACGTATTTGTGAGCGCATTAAATGCTTTGCACTGGAACGAAGCGCTTGCATGGCTTCTAAAATAATAGGCTGACCGTATTGATCAAGTAGTGCATTTAAGCGGTTGTTGCCCAGTTCCAACGCTGCAAGCTGGCCATTTAAGTCACCCCACAAACTGTCAGGTAAACGCGTGTTAGCTATCAATATGGCCAATACATCAGCATTCATTACATGGTCAGACATGATGCGTACAGGCGGAATTTGAACGGCCTCTTGCCAGCATTCAGTTGCTGATGGGTTGTAATTGCCAGGTACGGCGCCACCCACATCATGCCAATGGGCTGCCGAGGCTAAAAAACAAAATAATTGATTGTCACGAAATATCGGTTTAACTAATTTAAAGTCGTTGGCGTGTGTGCCACCTTCGTAGGGGTCGTTAAATAACCAAACATCACCTTCTTTCATGCCACCTTGTGCTTGGGCAACCTTAATCGCTGCGCGCACGGCAAAAGCCATGGCACCGACAAAAACTGGTAGGCCTGATTTACCTTGAATCATGGTGTCGCCTGTTTTGGCATCGTAAATACCATGGCACGCATCGTGCGCTTCAGCAATAATGGGGTTGAACGCGCTGCGGTAAAGGGTGGCGTCCATTTCATCAGCGATTTGCTCTAGCCGACCTTTCAGTACCGCGAGGGTGACGGGGTCAAGCGTGGTTTTGTTCATGTTGATTCCGAGATAATTGATGTCTTAATTCGTTTAATAAGCCGCCGTGTTTGACGCGATTTAATAAAAATTCAGGTATGGGTTCGCAGGTTAATGTTTCTTCGTGTTCTGTCATGATGAGGGGTTTTTCTGCGTCATCAATATTTAAGCGAACTGTCTGGTGAGCTTGTTTAACAATATTGGGGCAAGTCAACAGCAATAAGCCAACGTTAAAGGCATTTCTAAAAAAAAGGCCGTTGTAACTGGGTGCGATCACCGCTGATATGCCATGCAAAACTAATACGGCTGCAGCTTGTTCGCGCGATGAACCAATACCAAAATTTGGGCCTGCAATTATCACATCGCCAGCTTTCACGTCTGTGGAAAATTGGGGTATGACCGATTCAAGACAATGGCGTGCAATGACGTCCATACCAAACTTCATGGCATGCCCAGGTGCTAAAGCGTCAGTGTCAATATCGGCACCTAAAGTCCAAACGTGATGAGAAATAGTAATGTCTAAAAAATGAATTGGGTTGCGATCTGTTGGGCTGTTCATGCCATGACCTCGCGCGGGTCTGAAATAAAGCCCGTCAAAGCCGAAGCCGCTACTGTAAAAGGCGACGCTAAATAAACCTGCGAATCAGGGGAGCCCATGCGACCTTTAAAATTACGTGCCGTGGTCGAAATAACGCGTGCATCACCCGGTATGGTGTGGCCATAACCGGCACATGCACCACAGGCACTGGGTAAAAACTCAGCCCCAGCGTTTTTTAAGATATCTGCTACGCCTAGGTCTTTGGCTTTTTGCATGTCACTCACGCTAGCAGGCGCAACCATAAGTTTGACGTGACGGGGAACATGATGGCCTTTTAATATGCTGGCCGCTGCAACCAGATCTTCAAGCTTGGCACCTGTGCAAGCCCCAATGTAGGCAATATCAATGGGTGTTCGACCATACTCGGTTACGGCTTGGCTATTGGCAGGGCTATGGGGTGCAGCAACCATGGGGGCGAGGGTGGTTGCATCAAATGTATGTTGCGTATAAAGCGCCTGTGCATCAGTTTGCCAGTGCGCTAGATCAACCTGCGCCAACTGTTCAATTGAAGCCTGCACTAGCGTATCTTTGGGGTTCTTTGCAGCCCTTTGTTTTAAACGGTCTTGCAGCCAATTAAGGGTCGTGGTGTCTGGCGCAATTAAACCCACTTGCGAGCCGAGTTCAGCACTCATGTTTGACAGCGTCATACGTTCAGCCATACCTAAACCTGCAATGGTTGAACCCGTATACTCAATCGCTTGATAGCGTCCGCCGTTCATGCCAAAGCGACCAATCATGGCCAACATCATGTCTTTCGCACACACGCCAGATGCAAGCGCGCCTTGCCAATGCATGCGAATGGTTTCTGGTACCTTAAGCCAAATTTGGCCAGTAACCATGACGCCCAGCATTTCAGTGCTACCGATACCAAACATATAAGCACCAAAAGCCCCACCTGTGGGTGAATGCGAGTCGCCACCCACACACAACATGCCAGGCAAAATATGGCCGTGCTGCGGCACCACAACATGGCAAATACCTTGACTGTCATAAACGTTAGGCAGTTGTTGTTCGTGTGCCCATTCACGTGCTATGCGAACAATCTTGCGCGCATCATCATCAGCTTCAGGCACAAAGTGGTCCATCACCAACACAACGCGATCTTTGTTCCAAATATGAGCACCCAGCGATTCAAGCATTGGCTTTAAACGACGGGGGCCTGAAGAGTCATGAAACATCGCCAAATCAACATCACATATAACGATTTCACCCACTGAAGCAAACTGAATTTTTGCAGCTTGTGCAATCAGTTTTTGAGCAAGTGTCTGATCAAGTGGTTGAGCAAGAGATTCAGAAGGATTTACCTGAGTACTTTTATCAAATGGGTTCAAAACAGAATGGGGCATCATATTTTATAGACCTAGATACGCGCGCCGTAGCTCGTCAGAACCCATTAAGTCTGATGGCAAACCGCTAAATTTAAGGGCGCCATTTTCCATCACATAAACGCGGTCAGCCGTATCAAGCGATTGGGCTACATTTTGTTCCACTAATAAAATTGAAAGCCCTGTTTCGCGTAACTTACGAATCAATCCAAACATTTCTTCGACTAGGCGTGGCGACAAACCTAAAGAGGGTTCATCTAAAATTAATAAGATGGGTTCAGCCATGAGGCCCCTGCCAATTGCCAACATTTGCTGTTCACCGCCACTCATGGTGCCAGCCAACTGTTTGGTTCGCTCGCGTAAACGTGGAAACGTTTCAAAGACGTACTCAATATTTTCGCTACGACGGGCGCGAGCACGAGAAAAAGAACCTAATTCAAGGTTTTCAAGCACAGTGAGGTTAGGAAATATTTTGCGACCCTCTGGCACCTGAATCAAACCATGTGGCACGATGTTTGTGTAATGCGCGCCAGTGATGTCAATATCGTCAAACTTTACGCGACCCGCTTGCGTCGGAACAAGCCCGCAAATCATTTGGTTAAAGGTTGTTTTACCCGCGCCGTTACTACCCAACAGCGCAACGGTCTCACCTTTATTGACGATTAAGTCAATACCTCTTAAAACTTCTGTGCGACCATAACCGCCTCGTAAGCCTGACACTTCAAGTAATGGGTTGGCTTGAAGCGTAGAGGCAGAGTTGCTCAGCGTTGATGAGGTATTGGTTACAACGCTTGTCGTACTTGGGTTGTTACGTCGTGGTTCGTTGAGTCGAGCCGCAGCACCGGTCCCAAGGTAGGCCTCAATGACTTTTAGGTTTTGTGTAATGTCGCTTGGGTTGCCTTGAGCGATCAGTTCGCCTTGCGCTAATACCCAAATATGCTCGGCCAAATTCATCACGGCTTGCATGACATGCTCAATCATCAGTACCGTGACACCTTGCTGAGTGACGTTACGTATGACCGGAATCATTTCAGAAATTTCTTGCGGGTTTAAACCGGCCAAGACTTCATCAAGCAAAAGAAGTTTGGGCTTGGCAGCCAGTGCGCGAGCCAGCTCTAATCTTTTGCGACCCGCCACAGTTAAGTCTGCAGCCGGTTTTGTAATTTGAGAGTCAAGCCCGACTTGCAGGGCAATATCACGTGCAAAACTCAATGCAGTATGCCGGTTGGGGTAGTGTAAGTGTGCCCCGACTGCAATATTTTCAAGTACCGTTTGTGCAGCGAATGGTTGCACAATTTGAAAGGTGCGTGTCATGCCTGCTACAGCGTTGATATGTGGCGCTTGGCCTGTAATATCTTGACCACAATACGTGACGGTACCTTGATTGGGTTTTAAAAACCCCGACATCAGTGCAAATAAAGTGGTTTTGCCCGCACCATTAGGCCCGATCAAAGCGGTCAACGAGCCTTGGGGTACGTCAAGCGACACGTTATTGACCGCTTTTAAGCCACCAAATGATATTGAAATGCCCGACACAGATAAGATGTTATCAATCACGTTTACCCCGCCATAAACGTGTTACAGATTGACCGATGCCCGCAATGCCACGTGGCAGGAACATGACAATCACAATCAACATTGAACCGTAAATCACCATATTTATACCGGGCAAAGAGCCAAATAAATTTCTCGTTAAATCAGATAAAAGATGGAGTGCTAGTGCACCTAACAAGGGCCCCCAAAGCGAACCAAGCCCCCCTACGATAGCAGCCACTAAAGCTTCCACCGATGTGTGTGGCCCGAACGCAATAGAGGGGTCTATGTATTGAAATACTTGTAAATAAAACGCCCCAGCCCAACCCATAAAAGCAGCCGACAACGCAATGGCACCGAGCTTAATTAGAAAGGGGTTAACCCCAATGGCTTGGGCTGCATTTTCGTTATCGCGCACAGCTTGTAAATAGGCGCCAAATTTACTATTTTGAAGCCACCAAGTGACGAGCATTGCCGCAATTAATAGGCCTAAAATGACGTATAAAAAACCAACGCGACTTTCAAACTGTAAGTTTCCAACTGATTCTTTTAAAGGAATCATCAACCCTACACCTGCGCCTGTAAAAGGCACTGACACCGCAATAATGCGAAACACCTCAGCGAAAGCCAGCGTGACTAACGCAAAGTATGAGCCTTTGAGGCCATAGCGAAAAGTTAATGCGCCCACGCCTAAACCTACCGTAGCACTCACCAAACCAGCCATAGCCAAAGCGACCCAGGGGTTGAAGCCCCATTGCAGTTGCGCAATCGCTTGAACGTAAGCACCAAAACCAAAAAATAGAGCGTGACCAAATGAAAATTGACCACCAAAACCACCCAAAATATTCCACGCTTGGGCAAGCAGGGCTGCATAAAGCGTCATCATCAAGAAATTGATCCAGACGCCTGATTCAACAAATAAGGGAAATAGACCCACACCCATGGCGAGCGCAGCAATACCTAATAGCGATTTCATGCGCGCGCTCCAAACAAACCTTGTGGCCTAAACAGAAGAACAACAATAAAAATAATGAAAATACCAATTTGACCTAATGATTCACCCAGGTAGAGCCCACCCAGTGATTCAACCACCCCAATCAATAAACCACCAATCAGTGCCCCTAAAAAGCTGCCCATACCGCCCAACACAACAATCGTGAAAGCGATTAGTACAAAACCGCTACCTACCTGTGGGTTGACGTAATAAGTGGGTAATAAGAAACAGGCTGCAGCACCTAGGCACGCTAGTCCAATACCGAAGCTCATGGCATAGATGTGTTCAACGTGAATACCCATCAGTTTGGCGCCTTGCTTTTCTTTTGACACGGCACGAATTGCGCGGCCTAAGTCGGTACCTGAAACAAGCAACACTAAAATAGCCGAAGCTGCTAAAGCGCCTGCAAATGCAATGAGTTTTGGGAGCGCGATAAAAGCGGGTCCAATAGCAATGGTTGTGAGCGAATAGGCAGTATCAATGGTGCGAGTGTCTGACTTAAAAAATAGCAGGGCTAAGTTTTCTAGAACGATCGCTAAACCTAATGTGACAAGCAAAATATTTTCGTCTTTGCCGTGGCTCGCACGATTAATGATGACACGCTGCAAAGCGTATCCAAACAGAAACATGCCCACCACCATAAAGGGCAGGGCAATATAGGGGTCGATGCCAAGCTTGTTATAAAGCTCATAAACCCCATACATAGCCACCATTAACGCAGCACCATGGGCAAAATTAATAATATGTAATACGCCATAAATTAAAGTCAAACCGAGTGCAACTAATGCGTACACCGCACCAGAAGTCAGGCCATTTAAAACTGAGGCGAGCAAAATAGAAAAATCAAACATGACAAGCCTTGCTACAAAATGAATCAAAGTGATGCAAGATCTATAAACTTAACCCTGCATCACTTTTATACCGTTTTAATTAAGCTTTTATCGGAAAGCGTGGTTGGGCTTCACGATATTCAACGGGTAAGATCACTTTAATATCGCCATTTAACACTTGCGTCATCAATGGGCGACCACCAATGTTTTGACCATCAATAAATTGTGTCGGTCCATAAGGCATGATGTGACTTGAAAACGTGCTTGACAACAGTGCTTGCCGAATCGCTTCGCGATCAACAGAATTGGCGCGATTAATTGAGTCAGCTAACAATGTCATGGCGGTATAAGTCATAAACAATTCATAACTAAAGAACAGGCCCATTGCCTCTGCGCGCTTTTTCAAGTCTTGTGAACGGGGGTCTTTTGGGTTGAACCAGTGGTTGCAATCAATAATGCCATTTGATGCGTCAGGAAATTCTTTAATAAACTTGTAGCTTGAAGCGGCACCACCTAAAACTGAATAAATGGCCTTTGGCGTGACTTTTTGTTGTTGCATGGTGCGCACTAACAAGGCATATTCATTGTAGTAATTGGCTGGAATCACAATGTCGGGGTTCAGTGATTTCATGCGCAACACAATATTGTTAAAGTCACGTGTTGGGTTGGCATGTTTAATGACATCAACCACTTCAAACCCAACTTGCGGCAATGATTTTTGTAATAAGTTTGCGGTTCCTGAACCGAACAACGACTCTTCGTGAATAATCATGACCGTTTTGGCGGGGCTACCTGCTGATTTGTTAAGTTCAGCCAAATTGGTGACGGCTAATTCAGCAACGCTTGTGTAGCCTGGCCCAAAACGAAACGTATTGGTTAACCCACGCTGAACAATTTGATCAGCCACGCCCACATCAACAACGTGGGGTAAATTATATTTAGCAGCGGCTTGCGTAGTCGCTAAACAAATAGCTGATGCAAAAGCACCCACCACTGAACACACACCTGCTTCGTTTAGTCTCTCTATTTCTGCTGCGCCTACTGCAGGTTGCGATTGCGCATCGGCGAGTAAGGGCTCAATTAATGCACCACCTAAAGATTTAATACCGCCTGCTTTATTAATTTCTTCGATCGCGAGAAGAGCGCCTGCCCGACACTGCTGACCTGAATAGGCCAAAGCCCCTGTAACAGGGTGAATGACCCCGATTTTGACGGGTGCCGGTTGTGATCGCCCCACCATGGGAAAAGCCAATAGGGTTGCCGCAGCGGCAGTTTGCGTTACAAATTGACGACGTGAAGTCATGAAATTCTCCGGTTAAAAATGTCTCTTTGGTTTATTAAAATTTATTACGTGGAAAAAAAAACTGACAAAAGCGGTAAATCAATCAAAGCGTGCAGTAATTTCGTTACTAACCCAAACCCGTGCATCAACATCACCCACGCGCGAAAGTTTGAGTTCATAGTCATAGCGGTCAGGTCGATATAAACCATGCAGCCACTGCATTGGGCGCTCTTGGTCATCAAAGACCAAGCGGCGGACCGACAGTAAAGCTGAACCCACAGCCACACCAAGACGGGGCGCAATCGTGGCGTCAGCTAATCGTGCTGAAATGTGTTGTTCTGCGCGACCAATTTTGAGACCGACTTTTTCAAGTAAAACTAAAATCGGTTCGCTTGAAAGCGCATTTTGATCAAATTGATCAGCCCATATAGCGGGTATGTAAGTGGTTATATGTGACAAAGGGCCATTTGTTGTATGGCGAACGCGAATCGCTTTTTGCACACGTGTTCCAGACTCAATTTGCAATGCTTGTGCAACTTGCATAGGGGCGGCAATGGTGCTGAGCTCAATCACTTGTATGCGTGTACCTAAACTCACTGTGACTAAATTTTCAAGTAAGCCACTACGTATTTGTTTACGACGAGTCGTTGACAGTTCAATTGGCGAGGTTTGACCGACCGTTGAAACAGTGCCGCGCCCAGCGCGCCGTGTGATTAAACCTTCATTTGCGAGTAACTCTAGCGCACGCCGAATCGTTACCCGACCGACATCAAAACGCTTCATGAGTGCGGTTTCGCTGGGTAATTTTGCGCCCACATCGCCTTCTACGAGGCGCTCTTTGAGCACCAAGTAGACCTGATGATATTTAGGAATAGGCATTGTGTTGGGCATTTATGTATCGTGCCCATGTCTCATTGTTCTGTCAATAGGACAAATACGCATAAGACGTATTAAATAACGTTAATTTTGTAACAAATGTAACGACACGTTTCACCAAACTTGACAAAAAAGGTCAAGGTAAGTCGTTATTGATACTGTAAAAAGGTTAAAAATGAGATGTCAAATAAAGAAATGATTCAACTCTTGGTCAGTGCTGCGGCACACGACTTATTTGCTGCCTGAAGCAGCGCGGCTGGTGGGCCGGGTGGCGTATTGTCTGGTAGCTTAAAAACCTGCTCATCAGTTAAGTTGTCAGCTAAATACGTGGCATTGCAGGCACAATATTTTTCAATCATTTGTGGGGTTGCGCCGACTGGCTTGGCTTCAAGTTGACGCTCATGACATGCTGCCGACACATTTTTAAGTATTTTTTCGCGAACGAAACCCGAGGTTTGTGCGGAAGCCAAGCTTGCTATGCCTGCAAACAAAAGGGCAGCGATGAACCCCTTAGTCACTGTGCGCAGTGAGAAAAATAGTAACTGTGGGTGCAACATAAATAAACCTCTTTGTTTGCTGAAATATGACTAGTATAAGCAAAGTCTTCGACTGAAAAAACTTTGAAAAGTAAAGACTTTTTAGAAGCAAAGACTTTGACAAGCAAAAACTTCGACAATCAAAGAATAAAATGGGTAAACACTTCGCTTTTAAATAAATTAAATTGTAATTAAAACGCACGAGCCCGCTCACCCGCGGCAACTTGCATAGCAGTACGTACCCATTTAATGGCTAATTCTTTAAATGCTTCAGGTGAACTTGATTCAAGTCTGAAGGATTCACCTTCAACGGTATAGACGCTTTCACCTAAAATTTTTCCCGTTACGCTGTCTTGTAACTTGGCTTCAACGACTAGAAAAGGTTTTTTGGTGTCCATTCCGGTTGCTTTGCTTGCAAGGTTCAAAATGGCAGAAACAGGGACTAAATCACGTGGTTTAAAGCCTTCACCTAAAGTCTGTGCACCAGTAATAGCGATGCTCACGCGGGCAACACCTGGGCCGGGTTTGTCTACAACGTTAAAACGATTCGAAGCGCCTTTTTTGACAGCGGTATCAATTTCTTGACGCACTTGGTAAATGGTTTCTTCCGAAATACCTTTGCCGTCTTTAGGGGTGGTTGCCGTTTGATAAATGACAACAGGGTCAATCATCATGGCTTTGTAATCAGATATCTTGAATGATGGGTTTTTATAACGGTAAATTTTAACGCCGTCTTCTGGGCTAGCAACTTCTTGTAAACGAGCGTATTCGGCCGAGCCAGAGCCAGAATTAGAACCTAAAAAACCAGACTGATTTTCTTGAGGAACACCTTTAGAACCACTACTTGCACAAGCTGCTAATAAGACAGAGACCGATAAAACTGAACCGATGAAAACAATGCGGCGTGCAATAAAAGTAGGGGTTATGTTCATATCAGGCTTGTAAATTTAAGGGTTAAATAAAAACGTCACTCAGTTCTGAGAGGCTAAAAACAAGTCATTCAGTCTTGAGCGTTTAAAAAGACGTCAATCGGTTTTAAGAAATTAAAAAATGTGTTGTCGAGTAAAACTTTCAGTTAAGGCTTTTTTATAACCGATTTTGAAGCAAACCGTTCGATATTACGTGTCGGACCCGACACAATTAATAAGTCTCCGGGTAAAACCAGTGTATCGGGTTTGGCGTATTTAAAGTCTTCATTCACCCGTTTAACACCCACAACTGTAACGCCGTGAACTTCTCTAATGTGCGATTCATCTAAAGTCAGGTTGTGGCACTCTTTGGGTGATTGAAGCTTTGCAATGGCAAAGCCGTCGTCAAATTCAATAAAGTCAATCATTTTGCCGGTGACCAAGTGCGCCACACGCTCACCCATGGCAGCCTCGGGGTAAACCACGTGGTGGGCACCAATGCGTTCAGCGATTTGACCATGTTCAGTATTGGTGGCTTTTACCCAAATGTCTTGAATGCCTAGCTCAACTAATGCCATAACCGCTAATAAGCTGGCTGACAAATTGTCTCCGATTCCCACTACGGCGTGCTTGAAATCAGCCGCACCCAATTGGCGCAGAGTTTGTACGTTAGACGCATCGGCTTGCACCGCATGGGTTAGATGGTGCCCCCAGGTTTGTACCCGTTCCTCATTGGTATCAATACCCATTACCTCGTGCCCGAGCGATATCAGTGATTGTGCAACAGCCGTACCAAATCGACCCAGTCCGATGACCAGTACGCTGTCAGTCGAAGAAAAAGAAAATCTTTCGGTAAATAAGAATTTATCCAACAATTGGACGCTCCTCGGGGTAACGGTAAGGCATGCGACGACTACTGGTAGCCAACGCTGCAGCCATGGTGATTGTGCCAACTCGGCCAATAAACATCAACACAATCAACGTATATTGAGCCACGGGTGGAAGGTCTGCTGTAATACCCGTCGATAAACCGACCGTACCAAATGCAGAAATCACTTCAAAAATAATTTGATCGGTTGGAAATCGTGTGGTGGCAAGCAAAATGATTGTTGCAATTGATACCACCGAACTACCCAATACAAGCACAGTGATCGCTTCGCGTTGAACTGCAGTGGCAATGCGACGACCAAATAGTTCGGTGTCAGGGCGACCTCTCACTTCAGCCCAAACTAACAGCAGCAAAATAAAAAATGTACCGACTTTTACGCCGCCTGCTGTGCCCGCACTGCCGCCGCCCACAAACATTAATAAAAAATGTATGGACCACGTTTCATGGGTAAAAGCGCCCACATCAACACTATTAAACCCAGCGGTGCGTGTCGACACTGACGCAAAAACGGCTGATAATATTTTGTCAGGAATAGACATTGCGCCAAAAGTAGCCGGGTTATTCCACTCAAAGAGTAAAAATAAAAGGCTTCCAGAAATCAGTAAAATAGCAGTACCCCAAAGGGTCAGCTTACTGTGTAAAGACAATTGAGCGCGTGGCCAACGACTGCGTTTTAAATCAAACAATACGGGAAAACCAATACCACCGATCACAACACCGATCATGATGGGTAGCAACACGCCTAGATCACTTGAAAATAACATTAAGTTGTTTTCAAACAGGCTAAAACCAGCATTATTAAAAGCTGAAATAGAATGAAAAAAACCATTCCATAGGGCGACACGAGGTGTTTGTTCCCACGTTAACCAAAACGAAAGGAAAAGCGCCACAGTTATGATTAACTCAATGGCAATGGTGATAAAAAGTACTAGTTTAACAACGCTTTTTAGGTCACCTGCACCAGTCGTATGGGTCTCAGTTTGTGCGACCATTCGGGTTTTAAGGCTAAGCGAACGGTTAATCATTAAACCCAATAGGGTTGAGGCTGTCATGATGCCAAAACCACCGATCTGTATCAGCGCCAAAATGGTCCATTGACCGAAAGTGGTCCAGTACGTGCCCGTGTCAACAAGGGTTAAGCCCGTGACACAAACGGCCGAAACAGTGGTGAATAATGCAGTCAAAAAAGATTCGCTTATACCGCTGGCTGAAGCCAGGGGTAACGTGAGTGCGAAGGTTCCGATTGTGATCATGATCAAGTAACCGATCACAATTACTCGGGTTGGGTGCATGGTGATTCCTAACTAGAGCAAGAATTAGACCATAGGTTTGGTTTAGGGTTTTGTTTTAATGTACATTCTTGCTCGTAAAGAGTCGTATATAGGTTGACCACCCATTAATGTAGCCACTAATGCTGAGGCAACGCTTCCAATAAGTAAGGGCGGTATAAGTGAAACATTACCGCTCATTTCTACGATTAACAAAACCCCTGTCAATGGGGCGCGCACCACCGATGTAAAAAGCGCAGCCATACCTACTAAAGCAAAAGCGGTTGTGTTGACAGCATAATCAATAGGCACTATGAAGTTGACGCCTGTTGCAAACAAGGCACCTATTGTTGCCCCCATTAGTAATAATGGGGCGAATATACCGCCTGGCGTGCCAGCCGAATATGAAAGAGGCCCTAAGCTCCAACGAACAAGGCCTAAAACGACCAATGTTGCGATACTAAGTTGGCCAAGTAAAATTGTCTGCGCTTGAAGTTCGCCACCACCCACCCAAAGGGGCTCGTAATAGCCTAACGCACCCACAAGCCCCCCAATGCAAGCGGCTTTAAATTCAGGTGCCATGCGCGGTGCAATATTGTTAAAAAGGTTTAGGCCAAGCAATACTGAGCGGTTGTACAGCACACCTACGGCACCCATCCAGCAGCCAAAGAATGCATACAGAATCATGGTGGGCATGTCAGAAGGTAAAAAATCACCAACTTTAAAATCAACGACATTGCCAAAATAGGCGCGATAGACTGCAATGGCGGTTGCTACTGCAACCAATGTAACTAATGCACGCCGAAGGGTAACGCGCCGAGCAACTTCTTCAATTACAAACGCAGCACCCGCTAAGGGCGCGTTAAATGCCACCGATAACCCAGAGCCAGCCACCGCGGTATAAAGTAAGACTTTGTCATCACGGCTCAAGCCAAATAATTTGCCACATTGCGTACCAATTACGGCAGCCATTTGAATGGTAGGGCCTTCTCGACCGAGTGCCATACCCGGTATCATAGAAAGTAAGCCCCCAATAAATTTAATAGGTAAAACTTTAAGGGGGGCGGGTGGTACTTCACCGTGCATAACCGCTTCAACGTGTTGAACCCCACTACCGGCAGCCGTTGGTGCAAAACGAATCAACCAACGTGCTAAACCGACACTAACCGCTGCTATCACGATGGCACCGATCCAGCCGGGCATGCCAAACAGACCGTTTTGGCGCCAATCAGCCATAAGGCTAGCAAACGCGTTACCACCGTGAATTAACATCCAATGAAAACCACCCCCAACTAAACCAACTGCAGCGCCAGCCAACGCGCCGACCAATAATAGGGCTAACAAACCGTGGCCTTCTTGAGCAAGCGACTCGTCAAGCGAATCAAGCGAATCAGCTATAAAAATTGGTTTTTCAAGGGGGTCTTTAGCAGCATTTTGAGTCAAATTTTGAGCTGAAGGCGTTGTTTTTTCAAGCATAGATTTAAAATTTGGCAGGTGGCAACAGACTGAAGCGTAACCCAAGTCACATTACCTGTGCACGGTGCTAATATTGTGCATTAAAAAAAATACGTAAAAAAAGGTTTCACAATCTAATAATTGAAATACAACACAGGTATAAGTAAATGAATGCTCCCGCTTACGTTCGTCACGAAAATCTAAAACAATGGGTTGAAAAAATTGCAGCCAAAACGAAACCCGCTCAAGTGGTTTGGTGTGACGGTTCAGTTGAAGAGTACGATCGCTTATGCGCCAAGTTGGTGCAAGCCGGTACGCTCCATAAACTGAATGCACAAAAAAGACCCAACTCTTATTTAGCCCGTTCTTCACCTGATGACGTTGCCCGTGTAGAAGACCGCACTTTTATTTGTACGCCCGATGAAAAAGAAGCGGGCCCTACAAATAACTGGATGGCACCCGAAGAAATGCGCCAAACGCTTGATGGCTTGTTTGAAGGGTGTATGGCTGGTCGTACGATGTATGTCATACCGTTTTCGATGGGCCCAATCGGTTCACCGATCGCACAAATTGGCATTGAGTTAAGTGACTCAGCTTATGTAGTGGTCAACATGCGCATGATGACGCGCATGGGGAAAGCGGTTTATGACGTGCTAGGTGAAAAAGGTGAATACGTGCCTTGCGTTCACACGGTTGGCGCACCGTTGGCTGAAGGCCAAAAAGATGTGGTGTGGCCGTGCAACAACACTAAATACATTGTGCATTTTCCTCAGACCCGAGAAATTTGGTCTTACGGTTCAGGCTATGGCGGCAACGCCTTATTAGGCAAAAAATGTTTTGCATTACGAATTGCTTCAAATATGGGTCGCGACGCCGCCAAAGAATCTTCACCAGGTTGGTTGGCTGAACACATGTTGATTTTAGGTGTTCAAACACCCTCAGGTAAAAAGTATCATGTTGCTGCGGCGTTTCCGTCAGCCTGTGGCAAAACCAACTTTGCCATGCTGATTCCCCCTGCAAGCCTGACTGCTCAAGGCTGGAAGATCACCACAGTTGGAGATGATATTGCCTGGATCAAACTCGATACAAAAGGCCAGTTACGAGCCATTAACCCAGAAGCGGGTTACTTTGGTGTAGCACCAGGCACCAATGAAAAGTCAAACCCCAACTGCATGGCATCGTTAAAAGAAAATGTCATTTTTACTAACGTTGCGTTAACTGATGACGGCGATGTTTGGTGGGAAGGTTTAACCAAAACGCCCCCAGCGCACTGCATCGATTGGCAAGGCCACGACTGGACGCCTGAACAGGCAAAAGAAAAGGGCATTAAAGCCGCCCACGCTAATGCACGCTTTACTGTCAGTGCATTACAAAATCCCGTGCTCGACGAAGCTTGGGACGACCCTGCAGGTGTTGTCATTGATGCGTTTATTTTTGGTGGTCGCCGTTCAACTACCGTACCACTCGTAACCGAAGCGCGTAATTGGCAAGAGGGTGTTTACATGGCTGCTACGATGGGTTCTGAAACGACAGCAGCAGCCACAGGTCAGCTGGGCGTTGTGCGTCGCGACCCCTTTGCGATGCTGCCTTTTTGCGGCTACAACATGGCTGACTACTTCACCCACTGGCTTAATTTAGGTAAACATCTAGAATCATTGGGCGGCAAACTACCCGGTATTTTCTGTGTTAACTGGTTTCGCACTGATGAAAACGGTCAGTTTGTTTGGCCAGGTTTTAGTGAAAACGCCCGCGTCTTGAAATGGATGGTGTCACGAATAGAAGAGAAAGCACAAGGCGTTGAACACGTATTTGGTGTCAGCCCTCGTTACCAAGACCTAGACTGGACCGGCATTGACTTTTCTGAGTCATTGTTTGAAACTATTACCTCAATTGATGCTGAAGCATGGCGCAAAGAGTTTGCGCTTCACGACACGCTATTTGAACAACTGGCTTATGGCTTGCCAACTAGTTTACGTAAAATACGCGCTGACTTAGAGGTTAAGTTAACGGCACAAAGTAGCTAGCTTAAGACATCGCATGCAGCATCCAAGACCTCTTGGTCTTGGCAAATAAATACCGCTATTTCGTCAGGGTTCATCAGCTCTAATATCTCTAGAATTGATTCGCCTACGTCATTTAGTAAATCAAGAGACGACACATGAATCGGTTGCCCTCGGTCAAAAACCGATTTTGGCAACCGATCAGGCAAAATACCCGGGTCAGCTGGCCCGATCAGCAAAAAAACAGTAAAACCCACTGAATCGCTTGTTACTTTAAACTCAATGAGGTGTGAAGTTAAAGCGATAGTTGCATTTTCTATACGTTCTATTTTTAGACCGGGAATCATTTTTTATTCGCCTGTGGTGTCGTTTACTGCACTAAGTAGCATTTCAAGCATGGGTATGACCTCTGCGGTCATTAATGCAAAATCAGCGTCGAGTTTTTCTTGCGCATCAATCGATGCGCCACTATCTTGTTCATCTAAGATATCAAGCGCTTGTAAACGTCTAATATCAAACTGGTCAGTTAAAACAAAGCTTATGCGGCCTTGCCACGTTAACCCGAGGCGATTGCATTGGTTTCCAGCCTTTATTTGGCGTTCAATTTCATCTGGGGTAATTTCGGTGCGAACGTAACGTACCAAGCCAGCTTGTTGCCCTGAAGATTGCCATTGGCAGTCTTGCTCAAGCGTGATGCCGCTTGGGGGCGATTGGTTCAGCATCCAGTTTGTCATCATAGCGCTGGGTGAGTGCGCCAAAATTAAAGGCTCAATTGGGTAGGGGTAAAGCGATTTTCCGATTAAAGACAGCACTTGTTCAGCCCCGCCGGTTGAAGCCGAATCAATCACAAACCAATGGTTCACGGGGTCAAGCCAAATGTGAATATCGCGAGCAATGCTAAAAGCGCGGGGCGTTAACTCATCAATCACTTGCTCTTTTAAGTCTTTAATTTGTTTGCGACCAGGCTTAAAGCCTTGTTGCGCTTCAAGTTCAGTAGCACGTTCGCGAACAACTGTTTGAACAACTGAACTGGGCAGTAGTTTTTTTTCAATGCGTAACGCGCATAAAAGCTGTGTGCCAGCCTGAACCACCAAAGTGTCTTGCCCAAGCCGAGGCGGTACCCAACCTATACTTGGCTCTTTAGAGCCTGACTGGCTTACAAATGCGTGGGCTTGCAGTTGAGTTTCTAATAATTCGCGCGGGTAAAACCCCTCGCGCGACAGACGGAACAGC
Organism: Burkholderiaceae bacterium; assembly: GCA_041688825.1. Taxonomy (GTDB): domain Bacteria; phylum Pseudomonadota; class Gammaproteobacteria; order Burkholderiales; family Burkholderiaceae_B; genus Algicoccus. Next base: position 21,932 of record JBDNHM010000051.1, read on the forward strand.
TTAAGATTTTTGAACCACATGTTTAACACTCAAAGTCTGCTATTTTAGCCTTGTCATGGTTAATACATTTTGAGGGGGTTAAAAATGTCGCATACCTGATGAGTCAGCAAATCAGGTTAACAATTTTGCTAAAAATTAGTCTACTCGTAAAGGCGTCAAACCATCAAAACAGGTGTGCACAAGCAAATCAATAATGTCACTGTCAGTAAAAGCACCACCCATCTTTAAAAAATCAGCCATGGGGTCGCAGGCGCGCGCAAAAATTGAGTACAAAATAACCTCGGCAGGCAGGGCCGCAGAAAGCTGACCTTTTTCTTGTGCATCGAGTATCCATTCACCTAACTGTGTCGTTAAATCTTGCAAACGCTCAATGTAAGGTGGGTGACCGAGCAATGCTTGCTGAATACTTGAACGGGTTGATGGCAAGTAGGGCATTTCACCTTGTATGTGCAGTGTAATTCCCCAGCGAACAACCAGTTTTAACTTATCTTTAGACGATAAGTGCGAGGGTACCTGGTTGACCACAGCTAATGAATGATCTAGTAAGCGCGTCATTGATGCGGCAGCCAAAGATTCTTTTGACGGAAAATGTTTGTAAAGACTGGCTTTGGCAATACCCACATCGGCCGCGACTTCGTCCATTGTCATTAAATCAAAGCCTTTTTGCGACAACAAACGATTTACCGAATCGAGAATGGCGTTTTCTCGAAATTGCATTTGTTGTTGTTTAAAGCTGGGCTTCTTTGGGGCGGTGGCGGCATTCATAAAAAGGCAGTGGTCTCGTTTTATTTCCAGCTAGTATATTAAATGACTAGAGAGTATTTATTGTGTACTATAATGAATAGGCCTAGATTTTAAACTTTTTTTACCGTTTGCACCTATGTATGACCTAAAAAATTCTATTACGGTTAAACCTGCTCAAAACAATCAGTGGTCGGTTGTGGGCGAGGGCGTGTTTTCTTGGAGCGTGTTTCGGTTTTACCGGGCTCGGTTACTGAGCGAATCAGGTCAGTTTGACCCCACCAAGCCGTATCGGCTTGAAATCGATTACCTGAGGCGTTTATCTGCAAGCCAAATTGCCAACGTAACGGGGTCTGAAATCAAGCGCCTAGCCATGGCAGGTGTAAAAAGTTGTGCTGATATTTCGTCTGAAACAATTGACGGTTGGGTTCAGAAGCTTGAAAACTTTTTACCTGATGTTTCATTAAATGATCAGTTGATCGGTGTCTTTAAGCCTGGTGAAGGGGTCTGGTTCTTTGATGCCCAAGCACAGTTGGGGCATATTGATGACGCAGCTTTTGTAGCGGCGTTTACTGCGATTTGGCTTGACCCAAACACGCGTGCCACGAAATTAAGAGTTGAATTGTTAAAATCATCTCACCACCTAGATATTGCACTGGGTCATTCTAAATCATGACTTCTGCAAAACAACGCATCGCGATCGTCGGTTCGGGCATTTCAGGTTTATCAGCAGCTTGGCTGCTGCAAACAAAGCATGATGTTGTGCTGTTTGAAGCAGGAGCTTATTTTGGTGGCCACGCCAATACAGTTGATGTCACACTAGAAGGCATGACCCACCCAGTTGATACCGGGTTTTTAGTATTAAATGAGTTAACGTACCCTAATTTATTGGCTCTTTTTAAGTGCCTAGACGTACAAACCCATGCCAGTCAAATGACCTTTGGTGTGTCAATCGATAACCCCGATGTTGAATGGGCGGGTACATCGCTCGCAACTGTCTTTGCACAGAAGCGTAATATTTTTAGGCCTGCTTTTTTAAGTATGCTCAGTGACATTGCGCGCTTTAACCGCAATGCTCAAACTTATCTAGATCAGTCAATGCTTGACCCCATCACTTTAGGCCAGTTATTGCAGCGCCACCGTTATGGCCAATCGATGCAAGACTGGTATTTGCTGCCCATGGCAGCTGCTATTTGGTCGTCCTCAGTACGCGACATATTAGAATTTCCAGCTTCAACATTTTTACGATTTTGCATCAACCATCGTTTGTTACAAGTGAACCAGCGCCCTCAATGGCGAACCGTCTTGGGGGGGTCACGTACTTATGTGAAAGCGATTATTGATCAGCTCAGCGATGTGCGAATTCGTACAGCTGTGCAAAATATTCAACGCTGTGATGACTACGTTTTAGTGAATGGTGAGCGTTTTGATGCAGTGGTTATGGCCTGTCACGCCCCGACTGCGCTTAAATTGCTTGATACGCACCCTGATGAAGTAGCTGCCTTGGGTGGGTTTCGATATCAAACTAATTATGCGGTTTTGCACACCGATAAAAAATTGTTACCACGGCGCAAAGCTGTTTGGTCTGCTTGGAACTACGCTATGGCAGGCGGTGATCAGCAAGAGCGGCCCACTTCGGTGTCTTACCTCATTAATTTATTGCAACCATTACCGTTTAAAACACCTGTGATTGTGAGTTTAAATTCGCATGTGCAACCAGACCCTGCGCTTGTTATTCGAACGTTTGAGTATGAACACCCTGTGATGGACCATGCCGCGATGGTTGCACAGCAGGCTTTACCTAGGTTGCAAGGGCAACGTCGTACTTGGTTTTGTGGGGCATGGTGTGGTTACGGATTTCACGAAGATGGCCTGAAGTCAGCCATGGTGGTTGCAAAGGGGTTTGGTATCACTGCGCCTTGGGTTAGTGAGGAGCAACTATTTTCAACAGATTCAGAGTCTAAGGTGCCTCAAGCTTCCGAAGCGCTTTCAACTTCCATAGCGCCTAATGCTTCCGTATCGAATTCAGCTTCCATAGCGTCCATTACGGGCGATGCAGACGCACCTGACCCTAAAAAACAGGTTGTTCATGCAGACTAGAACGCAACCAACACATTCGTTGATTAAATTGGGCGATGCCATTGTGATGCATGCCCGGCTCAGACCCTTTTTGCACCGCTTTGTCTACCGGGTTTTTTGCTTACAAATTAGGCTTGATCAGCCAGAGGCGCTAGGTAAGTTGAATTCATGGTTATTTGGGGTGAATAAAAAGCGTCCAGTCAGTTTTATGAATGCAGATCACGGTGAGCGTAATGACTCAGACTTACGTGTTTGGTTAAAACAGACTTTGCAACGGTCTGGGCATGAAATGCCTGATGGACAAATCTGGTTGCAGTGCTTTCCACGTATTTTTGGTTATGTGTTTAACCCAGTTAGTTTTTGGTTTATGCACGACCAACAAGGGCAGTTACGCATATTATTAGCAGAGGTAAACAATACCTTTGGTCAAAAACATCAATATGTTTTGTCAGCCCCTCAGGGTGGGGTTTTACGTGCAGACCATTCACTTGTGTGTCAAAAAGTATTTCACGTGTCACCTTTTTGCCCAGTGCAAGGCCAGTATAAATTTGCCATACAGCAAACTTCGAAAGGCGAAAAAATTTCGATTAATTATTTTGATGATATCAATATAGAACAAGCACTTGTTTTAACAGCCATAACCACTCAATTTCAAACCTTCACCACGGGTAAATTGCTTAGACGCTTAATGCGCATGCCTTTGATGACCTTTGGTGTGATGCTGCGTATTCATTGGCAAGCATTTAAATTGTGGCGCCAAGGTGCCAAATTTCATTCAACCCCACCGCTTCCTAAGCATGCTGTGACAACCAATAAAGGGGTTAACCTTGAACACGACTGATCGCGAACAGACACTTGCCGTGACAAGCCGTCGATCGATCATGGCGCGCATTTTGCTAGCCGAACTGAGTCAAACACAAGAGGGGCTTATTCACTTCACTGACCCTGATGGGCAAAGTTACGAGTTTGGGCAATCGCAATCTGACTTAAAAGCTGACCTACATATTTTAGATTGGCGAGCCGCTTCTTTAATGATTCGTCAGGGTGATGTGGGCTTTGCCTTAGCACTCAGTCGGGGTTGGTTAAAAACACCCGACATGCGCAATTTATTTCTCATTGCGCTGCGTAATGAAAGCCATGTTGATACGGTACATGGTCGTTGGTGGCCGCTATTGTTAAAACGTGTGGTGCATTGGGTTTTACGTGACAACAGTCGTCGTGGTAGCCGTAAAAATATCATTAGTCATTATGACTTGGGTAACCCATTTTATGAATTGTGGCTTGACCCTAGTATGAGCTATTCGTCTGCTTGGTTTGGCCGAGCTGACAAAAGACCTGACCATGAAACCGCTATTTCGCTAGATGCTTTGTGTGCCGCGCAAGAAGCCAAATACGACCACATTATTGACACGTTGCAAGCCAAGCCAGGAGATCGTGTTTTGGAAATCGGTTGCGGGTGGGGTGGTTTTGCACAAAGAGCGGCTGAGCGTGGGCTTAATGTTTACGGCGTAACCATTTCAGATGCGCAGTTGCTTTGGGCTCAAGAGCGCATTTTGAAAGCGGGGCTTAGCCAACAGGTTCAATTGGTTCGACAAGATTACCGTGACATTAAAGGGCAATTTGACCACGTTGTTTCAATCGAAATGTTTGAGGCCGTCGGTATGAGACATTGGTCAACATACTTTGACACGCTAAAAAAATGTTTAAAGCCAGGTGGTCGAGCTGTCTTACAAGTGATTGACATGGCTGATCACTATTTTGATCACTATAAAAAACATACTGATTTTATTCAGCAGTTTATTTTTCCCGGGGGTATGTTGCCTAGCCCTTCGCGTATGCAACAAGGGGCATCTAATGCGGGTCTACAAGTTGAGTCAGCTGTGAGTTTTGGTTTTGATTATGCCCGCACCCTAAGAACTTGGCTTGAACGTTTTGATGCGCAAGTTGTCGCAATCAGAGCACAGGGTTTTAGTGAATCGTTTATTCAACTCTGGCGTATGTATCTTGTTTACTGTGAAGTTGGTTTTCTTGAATCTAGAACGGATGTTAAACAATGGACACTGTCTCGACCCCTAAAAGGTTAGGTTTGAATAAAAGTTTCATTCAACACTTTGAGCAACTCATTATGCTATATGTCAAGCAATACGTCACGCAACCGTTCAATAAGTATCTAACGCTGTTTTGTTTGTTATTTTTGATAGGCACAACCCCTGTGCAGGCGGGTTGGCAAACACTTTTGCCTGATGCCCAGCCAGTTGGTTCAGGGGAGTTGCGTCGTTTTGGTTTTCTAATTTACGATGCACAGTTTTTTACCTCATCTGGGCGGTTTAGCCCAAATCAACCGTTTGCATTGCAACTGGTGTATGCCCGTACGATTGCGAAAGATCGTATTGTTACGGCCTCTCTTGATGATTTGAAGGGCTTGGGCTTTAATGTTGAAGCTAACCCGCAATGGCGAACTGAGCTTAATAGTGTTTTGGCCGATGTTAAAGAAGGTGACAAACTGACGGGCGTATATAATCCTGGCAAAGGTGCTGTCTTTTTCTTAAATGATCAGCGAACGGGGCGTTTAGACGATACGTTGGCACAAGCTTTTTTCTCAATATGGTTTGACCCTCGCACCAGTGAACCTGAATTAAGAACCGCACTTATTGGTGAAGCGAAGTAATGTTAAACACGGGCGCCTTGGCTCGGTACAGCGCCTTGTCATTGCCTTTGGCGATGGCGATGTTACCCGTTTACATGGTTGCTCCTAAGTTTTATGCTGACACTCTAGGTGTGAGTTTGTCTGCCTTAGGTCTGTGTTTATTAATTGTGCGATTGTTTGACACGATTCAAGACCCGCTCATTGGTCGTTGGGTAGACACGTTGAGCCGCCACCGTCACGGTTGGTCGATCTTAATTATGTGTGCAGCCGTGTTATTGGCAATTGGTTTTGTTGCTTTGTTTATGCCAATGGTTTCGGGCGAGGTGCCATTATTAATTTGGTTATCTTTGAGTTTGGTTGTGGTTTACACCGCACATAGTCTGATTAATATTTGTTACTTGGCTTGGGGTGCACGTTTGACCGATGATGTGTCGGGTCGGGCGCGTGTGACCGCATGGCGTGAAGCAATTGGCGTTGTTGGAGTGGTATTGGCTTCAGTGCTACCGGCCTATTGGGCCAGCACACAAGGCGCTTTGACAGGTTATGCCTGGTTCGCGTATTGCTTCGTAGCTGTTCTTTTTATAACAACATTCATCACTTTAAAATTTGCACCACGACCTTCAAAAGTGGTCTTGCCAAGCCACTCAAACTGGAAGGTGCCCCTTGCAGATAACGCTATTAAGCGTTTGTATGTGTTTTACTTTTTTAACGCGACCTCTGTTGCTTTGCCTGCAACGCTTATTTTGTTTTATGTTGACGATGTTTTACAAACACCAAACCTTACAGGCTTATTTTTAGCGGTGTATTTCTTATCTGGTTTGTTGACCTTGCCCTTGTGGGTCAAATTAGCTGACCGTGTCGGCAAAACCAGAGCATGGGCTTTTGGGGCCGTGATGGCCAGTTTTGCTTTGGTTTGGGCCGCAACGTTAGGCCAAGGCGATGTGGTGGCCTACGCCATCATTTGTGCTGTAGCAGGTGCTGCCCTTGGGGCAGATTTAGCCCTGCCACCTGCCATGTTGGCTGATGCCATTCCGCCTCAACAAAGATCAAGTACGGGTCTGTATTTTGGGGTTTGGGCCCTGATTGCAAAATTTTCACTAGCCATTGCTGCAGGTGTGTCGTTGCCAACTTTAGCGTGGTTAGGCTACCAACCAGGCAACCCTCAATCGGCTGCTGCTTTACCTATTTGGTATGCCGTTTTACCCATCTCATTTAAGTTATGTGCAATTTTTGTGATTAAGCCTTGGCGTTCAAGTCGTGTCACACCTTCATATGTATAAAGGAGTTTTAATTATGAAATTTAAAGCCTTGATTGCGAGTCTTTCAGCCGCGTTACTGACCGCTTGTGGCAGCGTAGATGTTGAAACCTATGCTCAAAAAACCCCTCAGCTTGAATTGCATCGTTATTTTAATGGCACCCTTGACGCATGGGGTATTTTCCAAAAACGCAATGGTGAGTTAGTTCGGCGCTTTCATGTTGAAATTATTGGTACGTGGAAAAGTGCCGATGAAGGTGAACTTGACGAATACTTTACCTACGATGATGGTGAAAAGCAGCGCCGAGTCTGGACACTCAAACGTCAACCCGATGGCACTTGGCATGGCACTGCAGGTGATGTGGAAGGCATCGCTATTGGTCGCGTAGCCGGCAATGCATTACATTGGAAATACATTTTAAAATTGCCTGTTGACGGCAAAGTTTACGACGTGCACTTCGATGACTGGATGTGGCAACTCGATGACCAAAGCATGATGAACCGCTCGGTCATGTCAAAGTTTGGTTTTGATTTAGGTGAAGTCACATTGTTTTTCAAAAAACGACCTGAGACTAAAACCCAATGATATTTAAACCTTCTAACACGCCCATTAAAGACTGGTCGGGTTGCCGAGTATGGCTAGTTGGCGCCTCAAGCGGCATTGGTGCTGCCTTGGCTCAAGATTTATTGTCGCGAGGTGCCCATGTGGTTGTTTCAGCACGACGTGAAGACACGTTAAAAAGTGTCGTTACGGGCCATACTAACGGTCATGTGCATGCATTTGACGTGATGCAAGCGGCTGACTGGCCTATTGCTTTGGCGCAGGTTGAAAAAATGTTAGGTGAAGTCGATTTAGTGGTGTTGGGTGCAGCACGCTACGACCCTCAACACAGTTGGGAAATTGATCTCGCTACGGTTCGAGCCAGCTATGACTTAAATGTTGTCAGCATGTACACCGGCCTACATACTTTAGTGCCTTATTTACTTAAAAAACCTGGTCGTGGTGTCGCGATAATAAGTAGCATAAGCGGCTATACCGGTTTACCCAGGGCCATGGTTTATGGCGCAACAAAAGCTGCATTGAAAAATTTAACTGAAACACTGTATTTTGAATTGGCCCCAAAAGGGGTGTCGGTTTATTTAATAAACCCGGGTTTTGTAAAAACCCCCATGACAGCAGCTAACGATTTTCACATGCCTTCTCTGATCTCACCACAACAGGCCGCCCAAGCGATTAGGGTCGGCTTTGAAAAAGGACGATTCGAAATTGCATTTCCCAAGGCGTTTGCCACCACACTAAGGTGGGTGGGCTGTCTGCCCTATAAATTACGCTTTTGGTTGCTTCACCGCATGACAAACATGTAATGAAAATTTATTAGTTTAAATTCTAGTGATAGTTTCAAGTTATATGTGACAAATTGTCGATTAAGAAGCGCAAAGTTCCACATCTAATTCACACGGAAAGATTCAATCAATATGTCATATGACGCGGCGCAACGATTCGACGAAATTGCTAATTGGTTTGAAAGCCTTTCGCCTCAAACGTTATTGCATATTGATCAAATTTATGCGGCCCAAGCGACTTTTGTCGACCCTTTTAATGCCGTGCACGAGCGTGGCTTGATTCAAGCAATTTATCAACATATGTTTAACTCGCTTGAGCAACCCCGCTTTAAGATCGTTCGCAAAATCGTTTCAAACCAACAGGCCTGTATGGTTTGGCGTTTTACCTTCACATTAAAAAAACGTTCTTTTGATATAGAAGGCAGCACCGTTTTTGAATTAAACGATCAAGGGCTGATTCTTTTGCACCGTGACTATTGGGACACTTCTCGCGAGTTATACGAGCACATTCCGATTTTGGGCCGTCTTTTTAAGCGCTTGCGGTTAGCCCTTTCAACCTAGAAAAAAAGACCCCCGAAGGGGTCTATAAAAGCCGGTATAGCAAAGTGCCCGCCCGGCGGGGGATTTGCGCTTAGTTTAACTTAATTGATTCTGATTTGAGAAGTAATTTTTCATAATTTCTTTTGCTTTTCAGCTACTTTAAATTAAATAATATTAAAACGAATGGTTATTTTCATACCAGGGGGTACCTTATTGGGTTGGGTATCTTCAATGGTAATGTCAGCGTGATGACGTTGCGCAATTTCTTTCACGATCGCTAGCCCTAAACCGCTGCCTTGAGTGCCAGTACCCAAAACACGGTAGAAGCGATCGAATACGCGCTCTCGTTCTAAATTGGGTATACCGGGCCCGTTGTCTTCGACAGTTAGCAGCGCATGGCCACCTGTTTGATGAACCGATACAGTTACTCTGCCCGATGATCCAACATAATTGAGGGCATTATCAACTAAATTATTAAGTAGCTCAGCAATCAATACGGGTTGACCCATCACTCCTATGGGTTTTTCGTCATGCGCTTCAAAGCCTAAGTCAATATGTTGGGCTAGGGCTTGCGCGACCCATTGTTGAGTTGTTGCTTCAGCTAATGCTTGCAAATTGATTGGCTGAAGTTTAATTTGATCGCGTTTTTCAGCCGTTGCGAGTAGCAAAAGTTGGTTAATTAGACGTGTGGCGTTTTCAGTGCCCCGCACAATTTGTTTGAGGTTCAGCACAATTTCTTCGTTAGGTGCCGACTTTAAGGCTAACTCTGCTTGCATGCGTAAACCCGCTAAGGGGGTTTTAAGTTGATGTGCCGCATCAGCCACAAACCGTCTTTGTGTTTGAATATTTCGCGATAATCGCACCAGTAAATCATTCATTGCACTTACAAGTGGCGTAATTTCAGATGGTGTTGATTGCATGTCAATTTCAGATAAATCATCAGGGCGTCGAGCCCGCAACCTTTTTTGTAATGCATTAATAGGAGCGATCCCGCGAGACAAACCAAACCAGATCAGTAAAGCCGCTACGGGTAACACTAAAAATTGAGGAATGATCACCCCTTTAATAATGTCATTGGCTAACACAGTACGGCTTTCAATACCTTCCGCAACAATAATAAAGACAGGTTGAAGATCACGGCTGGACTCATTCAGGCTAAACGAGGCTGGCGTGAACCATTTATAAGCTAAGCGCAGCCGAAAACCACCTGAAGTGTAGTCACTAAAGTGCACCACGGGTTTGATTGTGTTTTGCGCAATTTTTGCTGGGGTTGGAAGTGCTGGGTCGCCTGCAATGACGTCATTTTTACTATCTGTTATCTTCCAGAAAATGCCAGATTCGCTTTGGGTGCGGAGGGCAATTTGCGCCGCGTTTGACAAGTTAATAGCGTAACTGCCGTTGGGCTCTGTTTTAATTTGATCGCTTAAAACAGCTAATGCAGTTGTAAGCGCCTGATCGTGAGGGGCATCAGCTAGATTAATAGCCACAACATAAGTTATGGCAACACTCATGGGCCACAATAAAAACAACGGCGCTAACATCCAGTCAAGAATCTCACCTAATAGCGAGCGACGTTGCTTGACTAACGGTAACGACAAATTAACCCCCGCTTGCTTGAGTCGGTGTGTCGCGTTGTAAGCAATAGCCTAAGCCGCGTACTGTCATAATGCGAGCGCCGCTGGGTTCAATTTTCTTACGTAAGCGGTGTATGTAAACCTCAATTGCATTTGAACTGACTTCTTCGCCCCATTCGCACAAATGGTCGACGATTTGATGCTTACTAACCATGCGACCGCTACGTGTAATTAAAATTTCAAGCAAACTAATTTCGCGGGCAGACAAGTCAAGCGTATGGCCGTCAACCACAACCACCCGCCCTGTTTGGTCAAACTCAAGTTTGCCGTGTTTTAAAATAGCGGCACCCCCGCCTGCGCCTCGGCGCGTGAGCGCCCGAACCCGCGCTTCAAGCTCAGACAAAGAAAAGGGTTTGGCCATGTAGTCGTCTGCACCCAAGTCAAGCCCTAGTACGCGTTGTTCAACGCTGTCGGCTGCAGTCAAAATTAAAACGGGAATACGTGAATTTTGAGCACGAAGCTTACGCAACACATCAAGCCCAGAAACCCTAGGCAAGCCTAAATCAAGTATGAGTAAATCAAACTCTTGAGCGCTGAGTGCTAAATCAGCGGCCGCCCCGTCACTAACCGCATCAGTGGCGTAACCGCTTTGCCTGAGCGATTGGGTCAGGCCATCAGCCAAAATGGCGTCGTCTTCGGCAATTAATATTCGCATAGACCCAGTTAACCCTTAAAAGTGACACAAAAGCTGCAAAATATATAAAGTGAGGTTTGCACCCTATGAGGCAAGACTCACACTGACTAAATCAAGACACGCATTCTATGGGGCAAGACTCACACTGATTAAATCAAGACTCGCATTCTATAAGGCAATACTCACACTGATTGAAACAAGACACGCGCGGTATAAGACATCAGTCTTGTATGATTCTTGCATAACTTGTGCAAGTTAACCTTGTTTGGTTGTAAATAACGCAAATAATGGGCTTGAAACGTTAATATTTCGATTAATAGCAGGTGGTGCTTGTCATACTGTTTATTTATACAGTACTATGTCAATGCCATAATCAATTGCTCATCACATTTCGCAAGGAAGTTTCATGGAAGATAAATCACCCAAAGGTGTCGCCTCGGAAAAAAGCAAGGCGCTCGCTGCTGCACTGTCGCAAATTGAAAAACAGTTTGGCAAAGGCTCAGTCATGCGCTATGGCGACAACCAAATTGAACACGACATACAAATCGTTTCAACCGGTTCGTTGGGCCTCGATATTGCGCTCGGTGTGGGCGGTTTGCCTCGTGGGCGTGTGGTTGAGGTGTATGGGCCCGAGTCTTCAGGTAAAACCACACTTACACTACAAGTCATTGCTGAAATGCAAAAAATTGGCGGTACGTGCGCATTTATTGATGCCGAGCATGCACTAGATGTGCAATACGCGTCTAAATTAGGTGTGAATCTAACCGATTTACTCATTTCGCAGCCTGATACGGGCGAACAAGCCCTCGAAATTACCGACGCTTTGGTTCGCTCAGGCTCTATTGACTTAATCGTGATCGATTCTGTCGCTGCATTGGTGCCACGCGCTGAAATCGAAGGTGAAATGGGTGATTCATTACCCGGTTTACAGGCACGCCTTATGAGCCAAGCGTTACGCAAGTTAACAGCGTCTATAAAGCGCAGTAACTGCATGGTCATCTTTATTAACCAAATTCGTATGAAAATTGGCGTCATGTTTGGCAGCCCTGAAACGACCACAGGTGGTAATGCGCTTAAGTTTTATGCATCTGTTCGCCTCGATATTCGTCGTATCGGTTCTATTAAAAAAGGCGATGAGGTTGTGGGTAACGAAACCCGCGTTAAAGTCGTTAAAAACAAAATAGCACCGCCTTTCAAACAAGCTGAATTTGATATTTTCTATGGTTCAGGTATTTCACGCGAAGGTGAAATTATTGACCTCGGTGTGCAAGCAGCCATCGTTGATAAGGCGGGCTCTTGGTTCAGCTACAACGGCGAACGTATCGGTCAAGGTAAAGACAACGTTCGTGAATACCTGCGTGAACACCCCCAAATGTCTGCCGATATTGAAAGTCGCGTCAGAGATCACTTTGGCGTCGCGCAGCGAGCTGGGGCCATGCCGCCTTCAGCCGCAGCAAAAGCGGCCTCAGCTGCTGCCGCTGCAGCAAATAGCGCAAGCACTGCTTCGGCTGCTGCAACCAAGGCATCTGCGTCAAAGGCTGCCGCCGCTGCCGCCGCCGCTGCAGCTGCTGCCACTGAAGATGAGCGTTAACCCGCAACAATCCTTTAAAACTAAAGCATCGCCCGAGCGCTCCCTCAAGTCTCGGGCGGTTGCTTACCTCTCTCGTCGAGAGTACAGCCGGGCAGAGCTGGCCCAAAAACTATCGCTACACGAGCCTGATTCACTAAAAATCAATGCCTTACTTGATCAATTAACGCTTCAAGGCTGGCAGTCTGATGAGCGTTTTGCGACCAACACGGTTAACGCAAAGTCGTCACGCCAAGGTCGGGCCTTAATTGAGCATACGTTGCGTAAAAAAGGGGTCGATAAAGAATTAATTGAAAACATCGCACAAATACTAGCCCCTACCGAGTTTGCCCGCGCCTGCGAGGTTTGGCAAAGACGCTTTGGCTTCAGGCCACAAGA
>JBDNHM010000308.1:0-1653 GCA_041688825.1 Burkholderiaceae bacterium
CGGTAACAGCGTCGGGTCAAACCAAGCGCGTTCTTATGTGATGCGCCGAGGCCGTATGACCTTAGCTGAAGTCATTTCAGACGCTGGGGGCGTAAGCCCCTTTAGTGCCGCCGCCAATGAAATTTACGTGATGCGCGTTGACCCCAATGCCACCAACCCAGCCGAAGCCGCACGCAAACCACTGGTCTACAAACTAGACGCTTGGCAGCCAGAAGCCTTATTAATGGCTGAACAGTTCCCCATACAGCCAAGAGACGTGATTTTTGTGAACCCAACCGGCCCAACCATGATCGGTCGTTTTATTGGCCAATTCTTCCCCGTACTGACAACGGTTAACACCGTTGGCAACAGCCCGTTTTAAGCCGCACGATGAATACACCTACATCTAGCAACAACGACAATAACGGCAATAACGGCATCAGTCACGAATACAACCAAAACGCCAACCAAAACAGTAACAAAGGTTCTAACAACACTAACGGCTCAAACCGTTCCAGGTATTCAAACAGTTCAAGCCAAAGCCAAAACTACAGTAGCCAGTCTCAAGGCCCATTAATTCAAGATGACGACTTCATATCGTTAGCCGACATTCTTGATTACGTACTGTTTTACCGTTGGCACTTTATTGCCGTTACCGTCTTGGCAGCGGTGCTGTCTGCAGCCTATGCCTTAATTGCAACCCCAAACTACACAGCCGACGCTTTAATTCAGGTAGAAAACAAAAAGGGTGGCTCAATGCTGGGCGCGCTTGATAAAATATCTGACCCGTTTTCTGCATTGGGGGGTAAATCACCCGTCATTGACGAGATGGAAATTATTAAGTCTCGCACAGTTTTGGGCGAGGCTATCGACAAGCTAAAAGTCAACGTTAACGTAAACGTTGATAACCGTTTACCCATTATTGGTAACTGGTTAGCCAGAGTACTAGAGCCTGAAGACAAAGGCTTAGTCGACCCCCCCATTACTTGGCTGTCTTACGCTTGGGGTGGCGAGCAACTGAACATTGATTTAATTCACTTGCCCCGTAACCTATATGGCGAACCTTTGCTGCTTACCATCGGTCAAGACCGCACCTGGCGACTAAAAGTCAAAGATTCAGACCGTGAATTAGCCCAAGGCCGAGGCAGTGGCGAGCTCATTTCAAATGACGAAGGACGGTTTCAAATACAGCTGGATGCCTTTGCCGCCAACCCAGGTACGGTGTTTGAAGTGACGGTGTTTTCAATACAGTCTGAAGTGTTAAGGGTTTTACAAAGTTTGACAGTTACAGAGGCTGTACGTCAATCTAACTTGATTGACATGACCTACGAAAGCGCAAACCCCGAGTTTGCAGCACAAATGTTAAACACCATTTCAGATGTTTACCTGAAACAAAACCTAGACCGTAAATCTGCCGAAGCTGAAAAAACCCTTGCATTCTTAAAGCGAGAGTTGCCTATCTTCCGCAAAAAGCTTGATAAGTCTGAAGAAGACTTAACCGCCTTTAGAAGCCAAACACGCACAATCGATATGACGGTTGAGCTAACTGAGCTGCTTAAAATTTCAAGCCAACTTGAAACCCAAAAGATTGAGCTAGACATTAAGCAACGCGAGTTTGCCATTCGTTACGACGCCAACCACCCTGTGATGAAAGCCCTTAAAGCACAAATGACG
>JBDNHM010000309.1:0-3003 GCA_041688825.1 Burkholderiaceae bacterium
AGACAACTAAAGTACAGGAAGGTTCTTTAAAATGAAGGACTTTTTCAGAGTTTCCTTAGGGCTGAAGTCTCAATTTGGGCTCGCATACGGCCAGCATTCGCCAAGTTCATCAAATCTATTGATCCACACTTTTGGTAAATACTCACTTGCCAAACCGTTCTCATTTTGCGAGTGTATGTTTTGGTTATCGCCCTTAAGCCCTATGGTCTGCCAGCCTAATCGATTAGGGGCTAAAAAGTCTTTTTGAGGGTTATCACCAACGTACACATACTTTTCTGCTGGAAAGTCGTACATGATTTGGTTGTAGCGCAACTTTTCGGGTTTTTCAGATCTGTAGTCTTCAGAAATGTATGCAGGCAAGTGCTGCAGGCCAAGCGCCTTTAGTTTTGACCTTTGACTGATCGACCTGCCATCAGTTAGCACAGCTAATGCGAGGCATTGCGTTGCAAGATAATCAACGGTTAAGCGAACATTTTCACTTAGCTTAATGTTGGGCGCATGAAGCCTGTAAGCCCACATCAATGATTGCTTAACCGTTAAAGGCACGCCAGCCACATGACACAACTCGTCAAGATAATCGCGTTCAGTTTGTATTGGGCGTTCTAACCAATTTCTAGCAACTGATTGACCATAAAGATTTTCGACAATTTCTGCTACTGCTCGTAAGCCAGATTTTTTATATTCGACTTCTGGGTAAAGTGTGTCGTCTAGGTCGAGAACCACAACCGTTTGCGAAAGATCAAGGGGCATCATGCACTAAAACCTTTGCGTCATAACGCAACATCATCAAGCTATCTTCCCATTGATCAAAAAAGGTAATCTCTTTGTTTAACAAATACTCATCGATCAGCCACCCAGGGTAATTGGCGCCAGCACTGTATGACAAGGGGTAGCCGCCGCCAAATCTAGGATTAATTTCTAACGCTGCAAACCGACCAGTCCGTTCATTAGCAAAAATTTGCAAAGTTATGCACCCCATAGCGCCTTTCAACTGCTGCAGCTTAGGTAAAAGATACTCATAAACGTAATTACGCCTGGTCACCCCTTTGTTAATTTCACCCGCACGAACCTCAATACGTTCGCGCGGCACAAAGCATACAAGGCGTTCATTGCGATCAAAATAAGCATCAATCGTAAATTCAGTATGCGTTGAATCGATCAGTTCCATAAACATCATTTTTTCATCAGAAAAAATTGATTCAGTCAGCATTTCAGCCGATTGAAGGGCAGTCGCACCCAAACTACAGCTACCATCATATGGCTTACTAAAACAGGGAAAATTAATGGCAGAACGATCATAAATTTTAGGGGTATCGATACCTAATTCAAAAAAAACATCTTTTGTGAGCCGTTTGTCACGACAAGCGCCTACCAAAAACTCACTTGAGATGATCACGTTCACACCTTGCTCTTTAAATTTTTTACGATTTTGAGACAGTAGCAATAACTCTGTATCAATAGTGGGTATAACTAGCCCAATGCCATTTGATTTACAACAATTTAAAAGAAAATCAATATAACTTGGGTCTGTCACGCGAGGCGCCTTGAATGCTTTGTCAACCACCTGACAAGCAGCTGATAACTCAGGTTTCATTTCAGTGGCAAACAATCTTGATGAAAGTTGTTTACTAATAGTTTCAGATTTAAACGCCTGTGCCAACTCAACTCGACGTCCTGCAGAAAGTAACAATATATTATTCATTTTCTAAGAAACCACCACTGAACCCGAAGCAATTTTAGCCATGGGCTCAATAATTGCCCCATCATCAATCGTTACGCCATAGCCCACAAGAGCCCCTTGCCCAACTTGCACAAAACCACCCAATAGTGAACCTGAATTAATTTGAACATAGGGTCCAACAACCGCATCATGTGCCACATGCACACCGGAGCATAACGTAACAAATTTATTGAGATTAACCCCGCCTGAAACAGAACACTGAGGGAAAACAATCACTCCCTCTTCAATGACTGACTGACTTGAAACCACACTACTTGGGTGAATAAAGCTAGGGAACAAAAAACCTAGTGAACGTAAATGCTCTGAAACCTGCTTCTTAACGGCAGGATCACCTATTGCAATCACAGCATATTGAGTACCAACAAGGTCAGGTGCGATGCCATCTTTAAAGAACTGGCCAGGCAGTTTGAATCGCTCAAACTCATCAGCGCTTGAACTAACAATACCTACAATTGAAATAACTTCTGTTTGTTCTGAAAAATATGTGCAAAACTCACGTGCTAACCCACTGCTACCAACAACAATGATGTCAATCATAATAAATTCACCTTTAGCCAAGTAGCCGTTAGCAACCCAAAACAAACAACTCGTATCGTTTTTCCATTTAAATATACATACACAGTACTATAACTTTGGCAATGATTTTTCACGCAACCTTTACAGACTTGATCAAACTAGGAATGGTCTGAATAACTCAGTTTAAAGCGCAGTTTTAGCGCCTCTGAGTTTTTGTTTAAAAAAACTGACATTAATTACGAATTTCGATCAAATTTCAGGCATTTATACCCGCTTAGCACCCTGATTAGGGGTGTTGCGCCCGTTTAGGGCGCACCTATCCTGTCGGTCTCAATTGATATCTCATCATCCACAAGTTACTCAAGGCAAAGAGCGTAAATATCTGTGCTGTATTTTTAGCCAGGCCTTTGTACCTTACTTTTCTAAACCCAAACTGGCATTTGATGATGCGAAACTGGTGCTCAACTTTTGCTCTGACTGACGCCTTGAGCTTTTCAATCTTTTCAACTGTTTTACTCATGCCCTTATTTTTAATCGCACGTCGCTGGCTAGGTTTCATGGAGACATACCAAGCAGCTTTTATGTGCTCGGTGTCTTCACGCTTATCAACACCAATGTACCCTGAGTCACCAAAGACGGCTTCTTCTTCGCCATGTACTAAAGCATGTGCTTGAGTAATGTCGTGATCATTAGTCGGAGTAGTCGTCACGGTATGAACCAAGCCCGATTCAGCATCAACACCAATA
>JBDNHM010000310.1:0-1972 GCA_041688825.1 Burkholderiaceae bacterium
GGTTTTTAAAGATATTGACCAAGTATTAATTTTGGCTTGCGGTACCAGTTATTACGCCGGGTTAACGGCTAAATATTGGGTGGAATCTATCGCCCAAATACCTGTGAATGTAGAAGTGGCCAGCGAATACCGCTACCGCGATAGCGTGCCTAACCCCCGCACCTTGGTGGTCACCATTTCGCAGTCAGGTGAAACGGCCGATACCTTGGCCGCACTTAAGCACGCTCAATCGTTAGGTATGACGCAAACCCTGACCATTTGTAACGTCTCAACCAGCGCCATGGTTAGAGAATGCAAACTTAAATTCATTACCCACGCGGGTGTTGAAATTGGTGTGGCTTCAACCAAAGCCTTTACCACCCAACTGACTGCATTGTTTATGTTGGCGTTAACCTTAGCCCAAGTCAAAGGGCATTTAACGACACAACAAGCGCAAAGTTACATTGAAAGTATGCGGCACTTGCCTGTCGCTATTTCAGCCGTGTTGGCGTTAGAGCCACAAATCATTGCATGGTCACAGTATTTTGCAAAACGAGAAAACGCTTTGTTTCTCGGGCGTGGCATGCATTACCCCATCGCCTTAGAGGGCGCTTTAAAGCTTAAAGAAATCAGTTATATACATGCCGAGGCCTACCCAGCTGGCGAGCTTAAACATGGCCCCTTAGCCCTGGTAACCGAGCACATGCCCGTAGTGATCGTTGCCCCGCATGACGCTTTGCTAGAAAAGCTTAAATCAAACATGCAAGAAGTGCGCGCCCGTGGGGGTGAGCTTTATGTCTTCGCCGACGCCGACACCCGTATCGTTGCGGCTGAAGGCATGCACGTTATTCGCATGCCCGACAACAGCGGCATGCTCTCACCCATCCTGCACACCATACCCCTACAGCTACTGGCCTATCACACCGCTTGCGCCCGGGGCACCGACGTTGATAAACCAAGAAACTTGGCTAAGAGCGTGACGGTTGAGTGATGGCAGTTATTAAGCGGTCCTGCAAATCTGGCGGAACCCATTTTTGATCGATTACAAGCCAAGTATTCGTTTCAAGCCAGTAGGCAAGTTACTAAAATAAAAGGCGTGTGAGTACATAATGCATCATTTAATGATTTGGTCGAATAATCATCTTTCGCCGTATAGAGTTATGAATGCATTGGTGGTGTGCGGGGTAGTGTACGCCCCATCAAGTTCGCCCATTCACTAAAAAAGCTATTCATATCGTCAGAGCTGTTAACAGATATAACTCTATCAGCATATTTGTTTAAAACATTAAGGCTAGCCTTGATTTCAGAATGATCTGATGCAGCAACGATAGCTGTACAAACGGTGTCATGATTGAGATCTTTGGCAAAATCCATAACTAATGCTTTACCTTGAGCCTCTAGTCTCTTAACACTTGGTATACCCGCTCGAAAATCAATTGTTTCAACAATATGAAGTTTGCCGTTTTTCAATGCAAATTCAGCAAATAGCTGCTCTTTAACAGAAATGGGGTATTGAGCGACGACTTTATGATCATCGATTTCATTAACTTCTTTCGCTAACCAGCCATATTGGTCAAAAGTTCTTTTCAACTCAAGAAAAAGCCCAGAGTTCAGTCTACGTTCTTTTATATTGGTCACTTTATTTGGTTCAACCATCAACGCTAGCAGGGTGTTCACCTGCTTGTCGTAACCGACTAAATCGCGATACAAAAAGAAGCCAGGTGCTTCGCTAAATCTTATGGCACCAAAACCAGATTTAAATGCAGCCCAAGTTATTGAGCTTTCATTTATGCTGTCGGTTATATCGCGCAGATTATCTCTTACTGCCGATATGTTGCATGATGGGTCAATAGCACGCATTTTGCGTAAGTTAAATGCTAGATGCAGCCTAGCTTTATCATCATTGTCAAAAACAAGCGCACCAATTGTGCATCGCTCATCACGATTTGAGTACGGCTGATAAGAAATTAGAAATGTTTTAGCCTTCATAGCA
>JBDNHM010000311.1:0-1436 GCA_041688825.1 Burkholderiaceae bacterium
CAGGTGATGCAGGTGATGAGTTGTTTGGGGGGTATAACCGATATTTTTGGGGACCCCATATTTGGAATAGGCTATCTTGGTTGCCCTTTCCTGCTAGAAAAGCATTAGGGGCTTGCGTCTCTGCTGTGCCTATAGATGTTTGGAATACTTTAAGCACAGTAGTGAAAAGCAATCAGTCAGGTGGTGTGAATCAAGCGGGTGCTAAATTTCATAAACTAGCTAAACGTTTAAAAACCGTCAAGGGTATGGGTGATCTTTACCTTAGTTTGCTTTCTGAATGGCAAGACCCTGCTGATATAGTGATTAGCGATGGGGTAAAGTTGCTAGGGCAACCTGATACGTTAATGCGAGACCCGTTACCCTCTTTAGGGGTAAATGATCAAGCTTTAGAAATGATGTACCGAGACAGTATGATGTACTTAACTGATGATATTTTATGTAAGGTAGATAGAGCGGCCATGGCTTGTAGTTTAGAAACCCGTGTACCTTTTCTTGATCATCGTGTGGTGGAATTGGCTTGGCAGTTGCCGTTAAATATGAAAATTCGTAATAATCAAGGTAAGTGGGCACTTAAGCAAGTGTTGTATAAACACGTGCCACGCGAGCTTATTGAAAGACCAAAGGCTGGTTTTGCCATACCCATTGGCCAATGGTTACGTGGGCCTTTGCGTGAATGGGCAAATGGTTTGCTTGATGAAACAAAGCTTACACAAGAGGGTTATTTAAAGCCAGCCCCTATTTTGCAAGCTTGGAAAGAGCATTTAACGGGTCGTATTGATCACACCCCTAAACTCTGGGCAGTATTAATGTTTCAATCTTGGCTTGAGGTAAATCGCTAGCATGTTGGTGTACTGGTTGATTTTTGGTTTTGTGGCTTTTATGGCTATTACACGTCGTCAAACTGCACAGACATACAATAAGGGTTTGAACCATTACTCAACATCTAGGCGTAGACTAAGTTGGTTTGGTGTAGCGTTTGTTGTTCTAGTGTTGACTATCGGTCTTCGCTTTGAGGTCGGGGGAGATTGGGGTAGTTATTTGCCTTATGTTGAAAGAGCCAGGTGGAATACCCTAGCTGAATCATTATCAAGGGGCGACCCTGCTTATGAGTTTTTAAATTGGCTGGGTGCAAACTGGTTTGGTGGTATATATTTTGTGAATGCTGCTTGTGCAGCATTTTTTGTTTGGGGTTTATTGGCGTTTTGTAAAAATCAACCTAGGCCTTGGTTGGCTTTGTTGGTCTCGATACCTTATTTAGTTACTGTTGTGGCAATGGGTTATACCCGCCAAGGCATTGCAATTGGTATTGCGATGCTGGCTTTGGTTGCTTTGCAACAAGGTAGCATTAGAAAATACCTTTTGTACATTGCCTTTGCAGCTTTGTTTCATAAATCAGCAGTTATTTTAATGCCTTTGGCAATTTTATTTAGTACCAA
>JBDNHM010000312.1:0-34364 GCA_041688825.1 Burkholderiaceae bacterium
CATTAAAAAAATAAGGGCTAGTACGACCCGATTTAGTCACAAACTGACCAAATCGAAGCACCCCCTCTGACAGGGCAAATGCAACAAAAGCTGACCGATCAAGGGCATCAGATGAAGAGGGTGCGGGTGTGTTTTGTGCAGACTTCGTCATAATCTCAGACAATTAGGGTGTAAAAGAAAGATTCTATTATCTTAATGCTTCGAGGTGTTCATTGTTTTCTGTCACATCAGTTAATGTAAACGGCTTACGTAGTGCTTTTCGCAAGGGGTTCGACCAATGGTTAGCGCAGAACCAGCCCGACGTTGTTTGCCTGCAAGAGCTTAAGGCCCATCAAGTTGATCTAGCCCCCGAGCTCATAAACCCAAACGGCTACCACGGCTACTTTCATTGTGCTGAAAAAAAAGGTTACAGCGGTGTGGGTCTTTACACCCGCCAACCGCCGCAAGACGTTATTTCAGGCATGGCGGCTGACGAATTCGACCGTGAAGGCCGTGTTATTAGAGCCAATTGGCCTGATTTAAGTGTAATCAGTGTTTACCTACCCTCGGGTTCAAGCGGCGATACCCGTCAAGAAGCCAAAATTCGCTGCTTGGAAGCCTTTGGCCCTTGGTTAGCTGACCGCATGAAAGAGTATCGCGACACAGGGAGAGAATTCATCATCTGTGGCGACCTGAATATTGCCCACCACGAAATTGATATCAAAAACTGGAAAGGCAACCTAAAAAATTCTGGTTTTTTGCCTGAAGAACGCGCTTGGTTAACGCATATTTTTGACGACATCGGTTGGGTTGATGTGTTTCGCCAGCTCGACCCCAGGCCAGATCAGTTCACATGGTGGAGCAATCGCGGACAAGCGTGGGACAAAAATGTAGGTTGGCGCATTGATTATCAAATTGCCACACCTGGTATTGCTAAACGGGCCGTAAAAACGAGCATTTATAAAGATCAACGCTTTAGCGATCACGCACCACTTATTGTTGAATATGATCTGAGCTAGAAAAGGGCTGAGCGATTAGTTTTTTTGAATAGATTCAAGCGCTGAAAAAATTACCCCTGCCTATCAAGTTTCTGAATATCGAGCCTACGCCAAAACAGCAACACCAACCCCGGCACCGCTATCAACACGGTGATGAGAAAAAAGTTTGCCCACCCCAGCTCATCAACCACCATGGGCGTTAACGGACCCGCTAAGTAGGTTCTACCAACGGCCGAGAGGGCTGATAACAATGCAAATTGTGTTGCTGAAAAGTCTTTATGGCAGAGCCCCATTAGCAACGCGACAAAAGCGGCAGTACCCATACCACCACATAAATTTTCAAAGCCAACAGCTAATGCCATGAGACTTAATTGTTGTGGCATGATCGCAATCAACCAGAAACCTAAATTCGATACCCCTTGCAAGATGCCAAACACCATGAGCGATCGATACAAACCCAAACGCTCGAGCAAGCTACCACCAATTAAAGCGCCAATAATGGTTGCAATAAGACCCATTACTTTATTAACACTACCTACTTCAGTCGGGCTAAACCCTGCGCCACGAATCAAAAAAGTTGTTGATAACGCCCCCGCAAAGGCATCACCCAATTTGTACAGTACGATTAATAACAAAACTGTAATGGCTTCAGGGCGTAAAAAAAACTCTTTAAATGGTTTTACAACCGCATCTCTTAAAGAACCTGGAACGTTACCAGGGTGTTCAGGTTCTGGGGCGAACCAAGTGGCCAACAGTAACAGCAGCATCAAACCGCCCATTAAGCGGTACATGTTGCCCCAACCCAACCACTGATCAGCCAATATCAGCGCTAAACCACCTGATACCAACATTGCCAAACGGTAACCCAACACAGAAAAAGCAGCGCCTGCACCGCGCTCGCTAGATTGCAGCACATCAGTGCGGTAAGCATCAAAGGCAATATCTTGTGTTGCAGAAAAAAATGCAACACAAACGGCAACCGTTGCAAGCAAGCCTAGATTTTGTGAGGGTGAAAGATAGCCCATTAAAAATAAACTCAAACCAAGTAACGCTTGAGTTAAAGCCATCCAACCCCGACGCCTGCCAAACAAAGGGGGCACAAAACGATCAACCAAGGGGGCCCACAAGAACTTCAACGTGTAAGCCGTTCCCACAAGTGTCAAAAAACCAATTTGTTGTAGGGAAATATTTTCTACAGTGGCCCAAGCTTGAAGCGTGCCACCCGTTAAGGCCAAAGGCAACCCACTAGCAAAACCTAAAAGTAGTAAAGGTCCAACACGTCGATTGAAATATAAACTCATTGCACTCATTAAACAGTCACTTTTTAATCAAACGTAAAACGATAAAGCGCCAAGGTAGAACGCCAACCGGCTAACCACGACACCTCGCCATGAGGGCTATATGTCACGCGATCAATGATGCGTAACCCCAGTTTGCGACACAAGTCTTCGAAGTCTTTCAAAGTACACAAATGTATGTTTGGAGTGTCATACCAGGCGTAGGGCATTTGACCCGTTACTGGCATACGCCCCTTTAACAAAGACCACCCGTGAGGCCAATACCCAAAATTAGGGAATGACACGACCCCTACTTTTGCGACCCGCACCATTTCGCGCAAAATGTGTTCTGTGTGGCGCATTGATTGCAGTGTTTGTGACAAAACGGCGGTATCGAATCGTTGATCGTCAAATAAGGCTAAGCCATTTTCTAAATTTTGTTGCACCACTTGAACGTCTTTTGCCACGCACAGTTGAACACGATCATCGCTTAATTCAACCCCAACGCTACGCACGTTTTTATGATGTGATAAATATTCGAGTAAAGCCCCATCACCACAACCTAAATCTAATACGCGTGAGGCTGCGGGTATCCATTCAGCAATTTTTAATAAATCTAACCGTACCAAAGGTTCACTGGTTTTAGCTTCATCTATGTATTTTTGAATGGGCAGATTAGTATCTGAAACAGTCGTTTGATGCTGTTCAGCTGATAATTCTGAAGAGCGTGTTTCTGTCGAATCTGCGGGTAACTCTTTCGCCACTGCATCGAGGGTTAATGATTTTGCAATGTTTTCAAAATATCGATACATCAGGCCGTGATAACGTGAATCATCAAGTAAAAACGCGTCGTGACCATGCGGGGCATCAATCTCTGCATAGGTAACAGGCGTTTCATTTTTGACTAAGGCTTCTACAATTTCTCGTGAGCGGCTGGGCGGAAAACGCCAATCGGTTGCAAACGACACCAATAAAAAAGAAGCGCTGGCAGGCGCCAAAGCCAATGCGAGGTTGCCACCGGTATGACGCGCCGGATCAAAATAGTCAAGTGCGCGAGTGATTAACAAATAAGTATTTGCGTCAAAATATCTAGAAAATTTTTCGCCTTGATATCGAAGATACGACTCAACTTCGAACTCAACGCCGTAACCATAATCGTAAGCATCGCTGGCTTCTGATTGACGGCGTGTTCTACCAAATTTTTCAGCCATATCGTCGTCTGACAAATACGTAATATGACCAATCATGCGGGCAACAGATAAGCCACGTTCAGGCACTGTGTTGTGCGCGTAATAATCACCACCATGAAAAGCAGGGTCAGTAATGATGGCGCGCCGCGCCACTTCATTAAAACCAATGTTTTGCGCTGAAAGTTTAGGTGTACTGGCAATTACCACACAATGTGCAACGCGCTCAGGGCACGTAGTGGCCCAGCTCATCGCCTGCATACCGCCTAACGACCCACCCATGACTGCTGCGAAGCGCGCAACGTTCAAACGATCAGCCACACGCCCTTGTGCGTGGACCCAGTCTTCAACTGTCAATACGGGGAACGCAGCCCCCCAAGGTTTGCCTGTTTCAGGACGAATAGAGGCTGGCCCAGTTGAGCCAAAACATGAGCCTAAATTATTCACACCAATTACAAAAAATATGCGGGTATCAACCGGTTTGCCTGGACCCACCATGTTGTCCCACCAACCAATTTCGTCAGGGTTTTCAGCTGAAATGCCGGCAACGTGATGAGATGCATTAAGCGCGTGACAAATTAAAACGGCATTGCTGCGATCGATGTTGAGCGTACCGTAAGTTTGAATGGCTAAGTCGTATTGTGACAAGACTTGACCGCTTTCAAGCAAAAGCGGTTCATCGAAATGCATGAGCTGGGTGTGCACCACCCCAACTGATGTGGGTAAAATTTGCGTCATACCGACTCTTTTAGCTGTTTTTATGGGGCGCCCGCAAGCCGATCAAGCAAATCAGCGCCAAAATTGATAATAATATTTTATCACCTCAGCTTTACTTAGAAAAACACAGGGATTCTGCGCATTACCAAAAACCGATATTTACTGCACACTGTTGATTTTGCTAAGAGTAGATATATGAAGAGGACAAGTGCGTATGTTGCCAACCCCATTGTCTGGGCGTGAATTACAGTGCTTAGGGTGGGTCTCGCGCGGCAAAACAAGTTGGGAAATTGGCGTGATATTGGGCTTAAGTGAACGAACTGTAAATTTTCACTTGATAAACGCGAGTCGTAAACTCAACGTTTATGGCCGACAGGCTGCCGTGGCGCAAGCCATTCGCTTAGGCTTTTTAGGTGAATTCACCTTAGAGAGATTGAGCGCATGAACTCTTCGGTGATTGTTGTATTCAGATCACTAGACGGGCCTGTTGCAACGAATTGAATAAGGTAGCCCCGATGAATTAAAACCCGAGCCACCATGCGTATGGGTCGAGCACTAACCGATTCAAGTATAAAAGGCTCACCGTTTTGGGCTGAACTTGGCAACGTCGTGCCCACGTTTGCCGCGAGGCTTTTCAACAGCGTGTTTTTAATAGCCGTTTGTTGATCTTGATTGAGTTCGGTCGGAAGCGCGGCATAACCCACGGCAAACAAGTTTTGTTTGACCGCTGCTGAAGTCAGTGAAAATTCCAATGTATGTTGGTCTAGTTTAAATATACGTGACTCAGTTTGCACTTTGGCCGGAAAGGCCACTACCGCACGGCCATCGGCTACGGTCAGTTCTCGCCAGTTATATTCAGGTGAACAACCTGTTAAGAAAAAAGTTGCACCCATTAAAGTGGATATAAGTAGCCGCTTTAAAAAAAACACTTTAGTTGGAAACTTTGCAATCGTGTACATCGCTTAACCCTGTGTAAAACGTCTTTTCCCTTAAATTAATAGGGTTATAAAAGAAATATAACGAAATAAATTTATTCAAAGCTTACCGTACAATCGATTTGCCATTTGGGTAAATATGCCCTGTATTGAGGAATTTATAGTGCCAGATCTCGTTTCAAAAAAACTTCTTATTTTAGCTTCACAGCCCGCTTTGCTGGCTCGAAGTCGTCGCGGCATTGAAAAAGAAGGGTTGCGCGTTGATACAAACGGCTTGATGGCACTAACACCCCACCCTGATGCGCTCGGTCGGGCATTAACGCACCCCCGCATCACTACAGATTACTCTGAATCATTACTTGAACTCATTACGGGTGTTCATCACCAAGTCGATGATTTAATGAATGAATTAAATCAAATTCATCGAGTTGCCGCTGCAGGCTTAGGCAATGAAACCATTTGGAATCACTCTATGCCATGCGCTTTACCTGCAGACGAGGCTATACCGATTGCTTGGTATGGTGAGTCAAACAGCGGCATGCTTAAACATGTGTATCGGCGCGGTTTAGCCTTGCGTTATGGCCGCACAATGCAATGCATTGCTGGCGTACATTACAACTTTTCATTTGATGATGCAATGTGGGTTGCGTTGGCCGATCAATCAAAAGCACCTGTTGATACCAAAACGCAGCAATCGGCTGGTTATGTGGGTCTGATTAGAAACTTCATGCGTTACAACTGGTTACTGATGTATTTGTTTGGGGCTTCACCTGCTGTTTCAAAAAACTTTACGCGTGGTCGTGAGGTTGGTATGCCCGAAATTGATCGCGACACCTTATTTTTACCATTCGCCACGAGCTTACGCATGAGCGACTTAGGCTATCAAAATAAGGCGCAATCGGCACTTAAGCTTTGCTACAACCATCTTGACACTTTTTTACGTCGGCTTTATGACGCCGTAACAACACCTTGGCCACCCTATGAAGCAATGGGTACCCACCAACAGGGTGAATGGGGTCAGCTAAATTGCAACTTATTACAAATTGAAAACGAGTTTTATTCAACCATTCGGCCCAAGCGCACCACTGCTCGAGGCGAGCGCCCCATCACGGCGCTATCTGAACAAGGCGTTCAATATGTTGAGGTTCGCTGCCTAGATATTGACCCGTTTGAAGCCTGCGGCATTAGCCATGATACAGCGCGGTTTGTTGATATTTTCCTACTGTATTGTGCGCTAAATGAAAGCCCTCTTTTTGACGAAGAAGGACACTGCGCAGAAAGCGCTGAAAACTTTAAGCGTAGCGTTCGCGAGGGGCGCAAGCCGGGCCTCGCTCTTTCGCGCTCAGGCCAATCTATAACGTTGACTGATTGGGCGCACGATTTGCTCAAGCAAATGCAGCCCTGTGCCAAAGCCCTTGCTGAAGCAACGGGTGACACGCGCTATTTAGACGCTTTAGCCATTCAGCAAGTTAAAGTTGATCAACCGCAGCTAACCCCTTCAGCACGTGTGCTTGAGGCTTTGCAAAGTGGTAAGGGTGGGTTTCAAAGCCTTGCATTCAAGCAAAGCAAAGACCACATGTCAGCCTTAAAGTCTGCCGGCCTGTTACCTGCTGAGCAAAACCAAGCCACTATGCAACGTCAGACCTCAATAGACACACAAAATGCCCTTGAGGCACAAAAGTGCATGTCGTTTGAAGAGTACGTGGTGCAATTTAACGCGGCGTTGTCGCTTAAGCACTAATCGTTTTAACTAAGTCTTTTAGCTAAATGCAACGAGATAGGTGTTTAAGCTAGGGGCTTAAAAAACTTTTGGTGCGCCCGAC
Organism: Burkholderiaceae bacterium; assembly: GCA_041688825.1. Lineage (GTDB taxonomy): Bacteria > Pseudomonadota > Gammaproteobacteria > Burkholderiales > Burkholderiaceae_B > Algicoccus. The sequence continues at coordinate 6,917 of JBDNHM010000312.1, forward strand.
AGGAATCGAACCTGTATCGAGAGCTTCGGAAACTCTTATTCTATCCATTGAACTACGGGCGCCAAGTTCTGCATTATACGCATTCAAGCTCAAAACCCTAACGCTTGATGCTAGCGCAGCTGTCTGACGTACAAACGTAAAAAAAGCCTTAAAAGTGCATTGCTAGTATAATAAGTGAGATTTTTAAGTCACTTTTAAAGTCACTTTTTAAGCCATTTTTTAAGCCATTTTTTAAGCCACTAAAACTAAGGTTTGTTCATGAGCAACCCCACCGAGACCGGGCAAGAACCCGACAGCGATCATTCTTCGTTCATCAAAACACCCAAACAACTGATCATTACAGTCGTTTTGTCTTTAATCATACCCATTGTTGTGATCATAATGTTGGTCAATTGGGTCGCCTCTGGTAAAAGCAAAGCCCCCGGCTCTGACTCGCTTGGCCCTGAAGCCACATCATTGCGTATTTCGCCGGTTGCGCAATTTGTCATCATTGACAGCAGCGCACCTAAAGTGCTTAAAACAGGTTTACAGGCTTACAACTCAGCCTGTATGGGCTGCCACGACGCAGGCTTAGCTGGCGCCCATAAGTTTGGTGACAAAACTGCTTGGGCTGTGTCAATCGGTACGGGTTTAGACGCCATGGTTGCCAACGTTGTCAAAGGTAAAGGCGCTATGCCTGCCAAGGGCGGTAACCCCACACTTGACGATTTAGAAATTGCGCGAGCTGTCGTCTATATGACGAATGCTGCGGGCGCACAATTTGCAGAACCGGTTGTACCTGTTGCTGCCCCGGCAGCAGCACCTAAAGCAGTTGCACCGGCACCTGCACCGCCAATGATGGCGGCGGCCCCAATGGTTGTTGCCGCACCGGCCGCTGCGGCAACAGTAACCAAAACTACTGCTACAGGCGGTGCAGCCAGTGCTGCTGAGCTGGCTTTGGGCGAAAAAATATATAACAAAGCGTGTGTAGCGTGCCACGCTGCAGGCGTTGCGGGCTCACCCAAGTTTGGTGACAAAGTGGCATGGGCCAAGTACCTTGACCAAGGTGTTGACGGTATGACTGCTATCGCGATTAAAGGCGTAGGTATTATGCCTGCCCGGGGCGGTTTAGCCACTGCCAGCGATGCTGACATTCACGCTGCCGTTCAATATATCGTTACAAATCTTAAGTAATGTTGGTAAGCGTAATGTTGGTAAGCGTAACGTTGATAAAAATTAAGGGTTAACGTGACGGCTATACCCCTAACTCCGCTTGCATTTGAATCAATCTTTGCAGCACGTAGCCCGCAATCTCACAAAGGCACGTTTGGCTCTGTTGGCATTTTAGGTGGCGCCCAAGGCATGACGGGGGCGGCTGTGCTTGCAGCCCGTGCAGCCCTTAAAACAGGGGCTGGCCGTGTGTATGTCGGGTTGACCCAAGCAGACCCTCATTATTCACTTGATGCATTACAACCAGAGCTTATGTGGCGGCCCTGCCAATCTTTAATTGCCATGGCACCTGAAATCAACGCGTGGGTACTGGGCTGTGGTTTAGGTGAGTCAGCTTTTGCGCTCAACGCGCTACGACAAGTGTTTCAGCAAAGGGGTACGGCCCCAATTGTGGTTGATGCTGATGCGCTAAACGCCTTGTCTACACAACAGATCAGACCTGTTTGGGGGCACGCGCCAGTCGTCATGACGCCACACCCAACAGAAGCGGCACGTTTATTAAAGTGTGACACCGAAACGGTTCAGTCTGATCGTGTTTCACATGCACAAGCCTTAGCAAAAGTATACAAAGCATGGGTCGTTTTAAAAGGCCATGAAACGATCATTTGTGCACCAAACTTAAACTGCTGGCAAAACACAACGGGCAATGTTGGCCTCGCTACCGCCGGCACAGGTGACGTGCTAAGCGGCATCATAGCAAGCCTGATTGCACAAGGGTTTTCAGTTGAAGAAAGCGTTTTAGCCGGTGTTTGGTTACACGGCAAAGCAGCCGATCATTGCGTCGCCCAAGGCTTAGGGCCAATTGGCTTAACTGCTTCTGAAGTCATTGATGCGGTGCGTTGGGTTAGAAACCACCCTTAAGCTTTAGGTTTTAACAGCGCTTTCAACAGACCCAAGCGATCTTTCGGGCTAAGCGCAGCGTGGGTATCTTGCGCTTGCTTAGGCTCATTCAGACCCATTTCTTTGACAAACCGTGACACGTCGCGCACCAACTCTTCACGTGCACGTTTACGTTTTTTACACCACGTTAGATGCAAACTACGTTCGGCACGGGTAATGCCAACATACATTAAACGCCGCTCTTCTTCTATGCGAAGTATTTTTTGTTGTGCAGCCAAGTCGAGGTCAAGCGACTCGTCTTCTTCACGCCCAGAATGGGGTAGTAAGCCTTCTTCTACACCAACCAAAAAAACATGTGGAAACTCTAAACCTTTGGCTGCATGCAGAGTCGATAATTTGACAGCATCGGGGGCTTCTTCTTCGTTACGCTCAAGCAAAGTGATTAAGGCAATATGTTGCACCAAATCTAGCAATGACATGTCAGCGTCAGTGGCTTTCTTTTTTAACCAATCGCGCAAGTCAAGTACGTTTTGCCAACGTGCTTGGGCAGCACGCTCGTCATTGGCATCAAATAGATAGGCTTCGTAGCCAATCGTCTTGAGTAAGTCGTCTAATAAGACACCCGCTTGTTCGCCTTTTTCGTGTTCGGCGCGCCCCTGCAAGCGTTGAATAAAGGCTGCAAAAGTTCGCAAGGGTTCAAGTTGCCGATCAGGTATATGAACCGATACACCTTCTTCAAAAGCAGCAACCATCAAGCTGATTTGCCGTGACCCAGCGTAAGTACCCAAAGCGTGTAACGTTGATTGACCAATACCCCTTCGTGGCGTGGTCACGGCACGAATAAAGGCGGGGTCATCGTTGTCATTGGCGATCAGCCGCAAGTAGGCCATGACATCACGCACTTCTGTTTTATCAAAAAAACTTTGCCCCCCCGATAAAGTGTAGGGAATGTTTAACTGTCGCAAGGTTTGCTCAAAAATACGGGCTTGATGATTACCACGATACAAAATAGCAAAGTCGCGCCAGTGCGCCTGCTTTTCAAAACGCGCTGCTGAAATTCGCATCGCGACTGATTCCGACTCTTGCGCATCATCATCAAAGGCCGTCACGGTAATGGCTTCACCTGTACCGTGCTCAGACCATAATTTTTTATCAAAAGCTTTGGGGTTATGCCCAATCACTTGGTTGGCTGCCGCCAAAATCGTTTGGCTTGAGCGGTAGTTTTGCTCTAGCTTAATTAAACGCAGCGATTCATAATCAGTTTGCAGTTTCGCTAAATTTTCAATGGTGGCGCCACGCCACGCGTAAATCGCCTGATCGTCGTCTCCCACTGCGGTGAACATGGCACGTGCCCCCGTCAGTTGCCGTACAAGCTCGTACTGGCATGCATTGGTGTCTTGGTACTCATCAACCAATAAGTAACGCACACGGTTTTGCCATTTTTCACGCACCAGATCGTGGGTGCGCAACAGTAAAGCCGGCAACATAATTAGGTCATCAAAGTCTACCGCTTGGTACGCTGTTAAGGTTGCGCTGTAGCTGGCAAACGCCCTCGCGGCTTCTTGTTCAGATTCCGTTTTAACTAAGCGTGTCGCCGCATCAGCGCCGATGAGTTGGTTTTTCCACAAAGAAATGGTTTGCTGAACCGTTCGTAAGCGACCTTTGTCAGTGGTGGCCACAATGTCTTGAATAATTGCTAACGCGTCTTGCGCATCAAGAATTGAAAACTGCGACTTTAAACCGATGTGGGCCGCCTCTTCGCGCAACATGCGCACGCCCAGCGAATGAAAAGTACTGATTGTTAAACCTTTGGTTAAATCACTACTCACTTGCTTTTGAACCCGCGCTTGCATTTCAAGCGCCGCTTTATTGGTGAACGTTAAGGCCACCACATGTCGGGCGGAATAGCCACATTCTTTAAGTAGATACGCTATTTTTTGAGTGATGACACGCGTTTTACCAGAACCTGCACCCGCTAGAACCAAGCAAGGACCATCAAGGTAACGCACCGCTTCGTGCTGCACGGCATTAAGTGGGTGAGTCATTTATAAGTGAACAAGCTGTCTGTTTGTGTATTAAATTTCAAGGGGGTCAACTTCGAGTTGCCAGCGTAATTGACCTTTAGCATGACGAGTACCCAAAGCCGGCAACCACGCTCTAAGTAGCTGATGCAAAGCGGCACGCGAGGGGCTTTCAACCAAAAGCTGTGCGCGACAAACTTGCGCTACGCGTGTCACACGCAACGGTACCGGATCAAACAATGTGATGTGTTCAGGGGCGGGTTGCGTATCAAGCCACGCTTGGGCGGAATCACGACCCAACTGTAAAAAATCAATAGCCGTATTGAGCTCACGCGCCTGAGCGGTTAATAAGGCTTGGTAAACATAGGGAGGTAATTGTGCGGTACGCCTTTCTTCAAGTGTACTTTTAGCAAAGCCGGGGTAATCGTGTTGACATAAAGCCCGGTAAACAGGTTGATCGGGGTACCCCGTTTGCACCAGCACTTGACCTTGACCTTGATGGCGGCCTGACCGCCCTGCTACCTGCATTAACTGTGCAAACAAACGTTCGGGTGCTCTAAAGTCTTGAGAAAACAACATTGAATCGGCGTTGAGTACAACGACTAAAGCGAGGCGTGCAAAGTCATGGCCTTTAGACACCATTTGTGTGCCCACCAGAATATCAACCAAACCTGCATGCACTTGTTCAAACAACGCCTGAGCACTGCCTTTGGTGCGAGTACTGTCTGCATCAATGCGCGCAAGACGAGCTTGTGGAAACAGTTCGGTTAAGTGCTCTTCTAAACGTTGAGTGCCGCGCCCCATCGCTTGCAAGTCTTGGTCACCACAATCGGGGCACGCTTTTGGCACCGGCGACTGTTGGCCGCAATGGTGGCAGTGCAAACGCATTTTATAAGGTTGGTCGCGATGCAACACAGCAAACACTGAACAGTTTTTACACTGGCTTAACCAACCGCATGACGGGCAATGCAAAACGGGTGCATAACCGCGACGGTTCAAAAACACGAGCACCTGCTGTTTTTGTGCAAGCGCTTGCGTCATGGCATCAACTACTTGTGGCGTGAGGCCTTGTTTTAAATCAGCTCGACGGGTGTCAATTAAACGTATATTTGGCATTAATGTTTGATGGGCACGCTCGGTTAAATTTAAGCGCTTGTAATGCCCACGCTGCGCCTGAGCCCAACTTTCGAGAGAAGGTGTAGCAGAGCCCAATACAACGGTAGCGTGATCTTGCCGGCCCCGCCAAACCGCTAAATCGCGTGCTGAATAACGCAGCCCTTCTTGTTGTTTATAGGAAGGGTCGTGCTCTTCGTCAACCACGATCAAACCCAGGTTTGAGAGCGGTGCAAAAATCGCCATGCGTGTACCCAACACGATGCGTGCATCACCCATTGCAGCGCGAACCCATGATTCTTGGCGTTGTGTATCAGTTAAGCCGCTGTGCATCAAAGCAATTTGATCGGGTTGTACAAAGTGCGCCAGTCGCGCCTGCAATGAGGCGGCAAACTGTGGCGTTAAATTGATTTCTGGCACTAGAAATAATACACGGCGACCGCTTTCTAATATGCGAGCGGCGGCGGCCAAATACACTTCTGTCTTACCGCTTCCGGTCACACCAAACAGTAAGCACGTTTGATAGGCATCTGTGGCGGTAATCGTTTGAACGGCTTCTTGTTGTTGCGCATTAAGTTGTAAGTCGGGTTTTGCCTGTGTCGCGGTTGCATCAAGACCCATTGTGCTTGAACCTAAGCTTTCAGACTGCAGCAGTTGATTTGTCGTCAAGGGTGTAGCGTTCAATTGTGTGACATAGCGCTGAGCTGACACACCAGCCTGTTTTGCTTGAACCTTTTTTTGTTTCGTTCGATTCGTTTGATTCGTTTCTTTCGTTTCTTTCTCTTGCTTTGTTTGTTTAGTTTGCTTAGCCAACTGTTTGGCTAACTGTTTAGCCACTGGTCCGTCACCTGCTTGAACACTTGTGTAGGCCGTGACTGACCTTAAGCGAGCTGGCATGACCGGCAACATCACTTCACCCAAGGGCCGTTGATAATAATCAGCCGCAAACTTTGCCATATCAAGCCAAGCAGGCGTTAACGCCGGCAAATCATCTAATACGCGCTCAATGGGTTTAATTGATTCGGGCGGCAACGATGGCTGATCGGGGCACGCAACCACCACACCAATTAACTGACGCCGCCCAAACGGCACAATTACGCGTAACCCAGGCGTGACCGGAACGTCAGAACGATAATCAAACACACCATCAATCGGCACATCAAGTGCCACCTGCAACCAGTATGGCTGCGGGTGCGACGTAGAGGGGTGAGTCAATGTTAGAGCGTCTACAAGTATGGGTGAACGGTTTATTTCGTTTAACGGCATGTCATCTAACCTGGCGAGGTCGCCTCGATGCGATGCTGGGCTTGTAAACGACTCGTAAAGGCATCAACTTTCATAACAAAAACCGGTTAGTCGAGCAACATTGCCGCCTTTTAGATCAACTCTCACTCGCGAACCAAGCCACATAATGCGTGCAGTTTCGCCCAACAATTGTTGAGCGGTGCTGCGAATAGGATCGTTTTGTATGGGTGTGAGACACATAAATTGATTTAACCATAATTTAGCCGTGCATCTGGTCTCTACTGAGAGCCCAAACCCTGATCGAACTGCTCAGTTGCGGCATATAGTTAATGTTGATTCTTTAATCTAGCCCTAATTGACTGATCAATATGTTAATAAATAAATGGCTAGATAGCCTGTGGATAACTCTGGGGATAACTGGGTCAGTTGATGCTGCTTCTTAATAGTAACCCTATGTTTTAATAAATATGTCACATCATAATATAGAAAATATATCATTTAATTCAATTACTTAAATAGTTATTTTGCCTTACATAAACACTAACCAAGGGTAATCACTAACTTGTTTTTATATTGTGCACAACTTTAACAATAATGAGTCAGGTTCGGTGATATTCGTGTAAATTATGTGTGTAAGTGACGACTGTACTGATGCACTTCATCAACGAGCGCAGCGACTGTTTCGGGTGGTGTGAACTGTGAAATACCATGCCCTAAGTTAAAAACATGGCCCCCTTGACCTACAGAGCCAAACGCATCAAGCACCCGCCTTGCCTCTTGGCGTACGGCATCTTCACCCGCAAATAACGCTATGGGGTCTAGATTACCCTGTAACGCTATTTTGTCACCTGTACGTTGGCGGGCTTGTTGCAGGTTCACTGTCCAGTCGACGCCCGCTGCATCGCAACCCGATTCAGCAATATCTTCTAACCACAGACCGCCACCTTTAGTAAAAGTAATGACCGGTACACGTTTGCCCTGAGATTGTCTTTTAAGGCCGGCAATGACCTGTTTGGTGTAAGCCAATGAAAAAGCTTGGTACAACCCATCGGGTAACACCCCACCCCAGCTGTCAAATATCATAACGGCTTGGGCACCCGCATCGATTTGAGCATTCAAGTATGCCGTGGTGGCTTGTGCATTGATATGCAACATATGATGCAGCAAATCTGGCCGAGCATATAACATCGTTTTAATTAAACGATAGTCATCACTGCCTTTGCCTTCAACCATGTAACACGCAATAGTAAAAGGGCTACCAGCAAAGCCAATTATTGGCACGCGACCGTTCAACGTTTTACGAATCATGGCGACGGCGTCAAATACATACTGCAACTTAGCCATATCGGGTACTTCAAGCTTCATGACATCTTGCTCTGACCGAACAGGGCGGGCAAATTGTGGGCCTTCGCCCAACACAAAATCAAGGCCCAACCCCATTGCATCGGGTACCGTCAAAATATCAGAAAACAAAATCGCAGCATCTAACGGATAGCGCTCTAGCGGCTGAATGGTAACTTCAGTCGCATATTCAGGGTTTGTGGCTAAGCCCATGAACGAACCGGCTTTTGCCCGTGTTGCACGGTATTCAGGCAAATACCGCCCTGCTTGGCGCATCAGCCAAATAGGGGTGTAGTCAACTGGTTCGCGCATTAACGCACGTAAAAACACATCATTTTTTAAGCCATTTTCACGCACGTACGATCCTTTATATTTTCTGCTTTGATTTTACTCATTGTTGCCTATGTATGCCTAAATGACCTGCTCATCAATTGATTCCCATTGTTATGGCTTGAAAATCAAACCGAGCAAACATTCAAGTACTTATATACTTAAATAGCTAAATAGATATTTAGCTATTTATCTCATTCATAGTCTAGTTCAGGCTTGTAAGGTTCCGCAGTAATGCCATGTTTGCGCATTAATTCCCAAAATGCTCGACGATGTTTACGTGCCGCACGCGCCGCCATGGCTATGTTGCCTTCATGTCGCACCAAACTATCGCTAAGGTAATCACACTCAAATTTGTCAATAATCGCTTGTTTAGCATCTTTAAAGCCCATTGATCGCAAATTACGCGGTGTTAATTTTCGTACTTCACGAATAGTTTGTACCGGTGCGACTTCATAGGGTGCTTGACCATCGCTCTCTCGTAAGCTTGTGCTGCGAGGCATACGCGTAATAGCCGTTAACACACGTGCCCTAAACTCTTCAGTACACAGTGGCAAGCGAATATAGTCAGCCAGCCCTAGTTCAATTAAGTCTTGCATCGACGCTGCTTTTAGGTTGTTTAATACGCCAATAAGTGGAATAAATGGCCCACGTGGAATAGCCGCCAATGCTTGCCTTGTCCAGGCTAATGAATCAAAATCAACCGGTATGATGCACGCGTCATACCGTCTTAGCGTAACCGCGTTACGAGCAAAATATAGATAGGGTAAAAAGTTGTTGAGTTGCGAAGAGGCCTCACCTGGGTGACTTGTATCGTTACCGATCAAGGTTTTGCTCAAGTTAGGGGTGTTGGTAGTTTGGCTTGATAACTTACTTTCAACCCAATCAAGCCGATGCACCTTAACTCTCATCAAAGCAGGTGCAATATTAATTAAAAATTCTTCAAACCAAGGTACGGGCTTTATTAAAGGCAAAATAGCCAAGTCTATGTGCTGGCGCATGAACATTCCTCAAAACAAAAGACCTGCCAGACTATCGCTTGGCAGGTCTTTTATCTATTCGGAGTTTACGCAATTAATGGGTTGATAGCTTACGCAAACGTTTTGCAGCGGCCGCTTGTGCCACCAACATTTCAAGTTCAGCTTGCACCACAGCCATATCAGTTTTATCTTTAGTGTTACGCAACGTTTCTTCGGCACGTTGACGGGCTTGTTCAGCTTTCGCTTCATCAAGATCGTCTGCACGAATAGCGGTGTCAGACAGAACAGTGACATGGTGAGGTTGCACTTCTAACAAACCACCCGCCACAAATATGAACTCTTCTGTGTCGTCGGCCATCACTATTTTGACAGTACCCGGGCGAATACGTGTGATCAGCGGTGTGTGGCCAGGCAACACACCGATTTCACCTGACTCGCCTGGCAAAACCACAAATTTAGCTTCGCCGGTGAATAAAGATTTTTCAGCACTTACCACGTCAACTTTGATGGTACTCATGGAAATTCCTTATTGAATGGTCTTAGCTTTTTCGAACGCTTCATCGATTGAGCCAACCATGTAAAACGCTTGTTCTGGTAATGCATCACACTCACCATTCACAATCATTTTGAAGCCACGAATGGTTTCTGACAATGGCACATACTTACCTGGTGAACCTGTAAACACTTCGGCCACATGGAAAGGCTGTGACAAGAAGCGCTGAATTTTGCGTGCGCGAGCAACCGCTTGCTTGTCTTCAGGTGACAGTTCGTCCATACCCAAAATTGCAATAATATCGCGCAATTCTTTGTAACGCTGTAATGTTTGCTGAACGCCACGGGCCACGCTGTAGTGCTCTTCGCCGACCACATGTGGGTCAAGCTGACGGCTTGATGAATCAAGCGGGTCAACCGCTGGGTAAATGCCCAACGAAGCAATATCACGAGACAACACAACGGTTGAGTCTAAGTGCTGGAATGTTGTAGCAGGCGATGGGTCAGTTAAGTCATCGGCAGGCACGTAAACGGCCTGAATCGACGTAATAGAACCTGTCTTGGTAGACGTAATGCGCTCTTGCAACACACCCATTTCTTCGGCCAATGTAGGCTGATAACCCACAGCTGAGGGCATACGACCCAACAAAGCTGATACTTCGGTACCGGCCAAGGTATAGCGATAAATATTGTCAACGAAAAATAGAATATCGCGACCTTCGTCACGGAACTTTTCAGCCATGGTCAAACCGGTCAACGCCACGCGCAAACGGTTACCTGGGGGTTCGTTCATTTGACCGAACACCATGGCGACCTTGTCGAGCACGTTTGATTCTGCCATTTCGTGGTAGAAGTCGTTACCTTCACGGGTACGTTCGCCTACGCCTGCAAACACCGATAAACCGCTGTGCTGCTTGGCAATGTTGTTGATCAATTCCATCATGTTGACGGTTTTGCCCACACCCGCACCACCAAACAAACCGACTTTACCGCCTTTAGCAAAGGGGCAAACTAAGTCAATCACTTTGATACCTGTTTCAAGCAACTCAACTGAAGGTGAGAGCTCATCAAATTTAGGTGCAGGTTGGTGAATAGCACGCAACTCGTCACATTCGATTGGACCGGCATCGTCAATAGGGCGACCGAGAACGTCCATAATGCGGCCAAGCGTACCGACGCCAACGGGCACTGAAATGGCTGCACCCGTTTTTGCGACTTCCATTCCGCGACGCAAACCGTCACTTGGGCCCATAGCGATCGTACGCACGATGCCGTCACCCAATTGTTGTTGCACTTCAAAGGTTAAGCCTTTTTCTGCAAACGCACTGGTGTCGTCTTGCAGTTTTAAAGCCTCATAAATGTGGGGCATGTGTTCCCGGGGGAACTGAATGTCTACCACGGCACCGATGCACTGAACGATTGTTCCGTTGTTCATTTCGTTTCCTTACTTGATAACTGGCTATCAGGTTAACCAAACGTTGTCTAAAAATTAGACAGCGGCGGCGCCCCCCACGATTTCTGAAATTTCTTTGGTAATAGCTGCTTGTCGCGTCTTGTTATAAACAAGTTGCAAATCACTAATAACAGTTTTTGCGTTGTCAGAAGCGGCCTTCATGGCTACCATACGAGCCGACTGCTCTGAGGCCATATTTTCTGCAACACTTTGAAACACGATACCTTCTACGTAACGAAGCAAGAGCTCATCAATAACAACTTTTGCATCGGGTTCGTAGATGTAGTCCCACCCATAAGCGCTATTGTCTTGCGCAGCAGACTCGCTACCCTGAACAGGTTGCTCGAACACCACATGCGGGTCAGCTAGTTTGCCAGGTAGTGGCAATAAACGGATAAACACAGGTTCTTGACGCATCGTATTGACAAAGCGATTCGTTGCAATGTAAACCGCATCAATTTTGCCTGACTCAAAGTCGTCAATTTGTACTTTTATAGCACCAATTAAACGACTTAATTCTGGGCGATCGCCCAGACCAACTTCTTGCGAAACCAGATCAGCACCCACGCGCGATAATGTACCCGCACCTTTGTTACCAAAAGCCGTGAACTGAACTTTCACGCCTTCGTTGGTGAACTCGCGATAGCGATTCAAGACCAGACGTAAAATATTTGTATTTAAACCACCACATAAACCTTTATCGGTAGTGACCACAACAATGCCAACGGCTTTTAATGTGTCACGCTCAATCAAATAAGGGTGGCTATAGTCTGGGTTGGCTTCCATAAGATGGGCAGCCATATCACGCACTTTAACAGCGTATGGGCGACCCGCGCGCATACGCTCTTGCGCTTTACGCATCTTTGAAGCCGCCACCATTTCCATGGCTTTGGTGATCTTGCGTGTATTTTGTACACTCTTGATCTTGGTTCGTATTTCTTTAATTCCTGCCATCGCAGTTCCCGTGTAAGCCTTGCTTTACAGACGTCTGATTTAGTAGGTACCGTTCTTTTTAAACTCTTTGATGGCGGCAATTAATTCAGCTTCATCGTCTTTTGACAACTCTTTTGAACTTTCAACGCGCTCAACAAAGCCAGCATGCTTTGCTTTGAGAAAGTCTTTAAGACCTTTTTCAAACGCTAACAACTGATCAACCTCAATATCGTCTAAGTAACCGTTATTTACTGAAAACAAAGTCACGCCAAGTTCCCAAACTTGCAGGGGTTGGTACTGTGGTTGTTTAAGCAACTCAACCACACGTTTACCACGCTCTAGCTGACGACGTGTTGCGTCGTCTAAGTCTGATGCAAACTGTGCAAAAGCGGCCAATTCACGATACTGGGCTAAGTCGGTACGAATACCACCTGATAACTTTTTAATAATCTTTGTTTGCGCTGCACCACCAACGCGTGACACCGAAACACCCGCGTTGATAGCTGGGCGAACACCGGCGTTGAACAAGTCTGTTTCTAAGAAAATCTGCCCGTCTGTAATTGAAATAACGTTTGTCGGCACGAATGCTGACACGTCACCTGCTTGTGTTTCAATAATAGGCAGTGCAGTCAATGAGCCGGTCTTGCCTTTGACAGCACCCTTTGTGAACTTTTCCACAAAATCTGCGTTAACGCGTGCAGCACGCTCAAGCAAACGTGAGTGAAGATAGAACACATCGCCAGGGTAGGCTTCACGGCCCGGTGGGCGACGCAACAACAGCGAAACTTGGCGGTAAGCAATAGCTTGCTTGGTTAAATCGTCGTACACAATCAATGCATCTTCGCCACGATCGCGAAAGTATTCGCCCATGGTGCAACCAGCGTACGCTGATAAATACTGCATGGCTGCTGAATCAGAGGCCGTTGCCGCAACCACAATGGTGTATTCCATTGCGCCCAATTCTTGAAGCTTGTTTACAACGTTATTAACTGTTGATGCTTTTTGACCAATTGCAACATAGACGCATTTAACGCCTTTGCCTTTTTGGTTAATAATGGCGTCTATAGCAACCGCTGTTTTGCCTGTTTGACGGTCACCAATAATCAATTCGCGTTGACCACGACCAATTGGCACCATGGCATCAATTGCTTTCACGCCGGTTTGCAAAGGCTGTGATACCGATTGACGAGCAATTACGCCTGGCGCAACTTTTTCAATGATGTCAAATTCTTTTGCGTTAATAGGGCCTTTGCCGTCGATTGGAACGCCCAAAGCATTTACGACACGCCCTAATAGTTCTGGACCAACTGGCACTTCAAGAATACGGCCGGTTGTTTTGACAGCGTCACCTTCTGAAATGCTGGTGTAGTCGCCCAAAATCACGGCGCCTACAGAATCACGCTCTAGGTTAAGGGCCAAACCAAATACATTATTTGGAAATTCAAGCATTTCGCCTTGCATCACGTCTGATAAGCCGTGAACACGGGTAATGCCGTCGGTAACCGAAACAACGGTACCTTGCGTACGAATGTCAGCAGAAGCGCCAAGCCCTTCGATACGGGTTTTGAGTAATTCACTAATCTCTGAGGGATTGAGTTGCATAGTAAGCTCCTGGAATCTGGGGGTGGTCGTCAGGCGACCAACGCTTCACGCATGTGCGTGAGCTGGGCTTGCACCGAAGTGTCGAGTACATGGTCACCCACCGTGACACGAACGCCACCAATTAAATTGGCGTCGACTTGCACGTGGGGCTTGAGCTTAAGACCAAATTTTGGCTCAATGAGTGTGATCAATTGTTTGACCTGCTCATCAGTCATCGGAAATGCACTGACAATATTTGCCTGTGCAACACCCTCTGCTTGATCTTTTAACGCTTCAAACTTTATCGCGATCTCGGGCAAAGCAGCGAGGCGATTGTTTTCGACGAGTAAAGCCAGTAAATTGCGCATTTCAGCCACTAAAGGCTGCGAAGTAAACTTTTCAGCAACATCGCACAACATTTTTTCACGTTGTACATCAGTTATCTTGGGGTTGGACATGGCTTGCTGAGCGTCTTCAATGTGCATGATGCCCGCAACGCATTGAACTTGACCGAGCCATACCGCTAAATCAGATTTGTTTGACTGCGCGGCAGCAAACAAGGCCTCAGCATAGGGGCGTGCAACGGTTGAAATTTCAGCCATGGTCTCGTCGCCTATTAAAGTTGAGTTTTAATTTGCGCGAGCAAATCAGCATGCGCTTTTGCATCAACTTCACGCTTCAGAATTTGCGAGGCGCCTAAAACGGCTAACCGTGCAACATCATTACGCAAAATATCACGGGCGCGCTGCGCTTCTTGCGCGGCTTCTTGTTGAGCTTGCTGAACAATACGTTCACGCTCGACCTGCGCTTGTGCGCGGGCTTGTTCAATGATCTGAACACCATGCTTTTCGGCATCGGCCATACGCTGATGTAAGTCAGCTTTAGCGGCTTCTTCCATTGCGGTGACGTGGGCTTTAGCTAATGCTAAATCGGCTTTGCCTTTTTCAGCAGCAGCCAAACCCGCCGCAATTTTTTGCTGGCGTTCTTCCATGGCCTTTGTAAGGGGGGGCCACACGAATTTCATCGTGGCCCAACCCAACACAAAGAACACGATCATCTGAAAAAATATAGTCGCATTCAGATTCACGGTCGTTTTCCTATGACACCTTGTGAACACATTGAACCGTCAACGTGTCACATATAGACAATTCTCTAAGTTGCTAAAGCAACAGTCGAGAGAAACACATCAAAAGCCTTGAGCTACCGCAAGACCTTGCTGGTGTGGCGCTTTAGACGAATGGGTTAGCAAAGGCGAACAACATGGCAATACCCACGCCGATCAAGAATGCAGCATCGATCAAACCGGCTAACAAAAACATTTTGGTTTGCAATGCATTCATCAGCTCAGGCTGACGAGCTGAAGCTTCGAGGTACTTACCACCCATCATGCCGATGCCGATACAAGCACCCAAAGCACCGAGGCCAATAATGAACGCGCAAGCTAGCGCTACAAAAGCAACGTTGGTCATGACAACTCCTTAGTTAAAATCTAAAAAATGAATAAAAAAAGTTATAAAAAATAATTAAAAACGTTTACTGCTTTTTTTGTGAAGCCCGCATGTTAAACGCTTTTAAAAATAAGGTTAAACGTGAAGCCAAACAAGGGTAAATCAATTCGAGCTCAATTAGTGCCCTTCATGCGATTGGCCGATATAGACCAACGTTAACATCATGAAAATAAATGCCTGTAACAAAACGATCATGATGTGGAAAATTGCCCAAATTGAACCCGCTAAAATATGACCAAAACCCAGTACCATACTTGTTGCGTTAAAGCCAGTCCAAGCGCCACCTAAAAGCGCGACCAACATAAAAATTAATTCGCCCGCAAACATATTGCCAAATAGTCGCATGCCTAACGACACAGACTTTGCCGCATATTCGACTAAATTTAACAAGAAATTTGCTGGCGCTAATAATACCTTTGCAAAGCCATGAGCATGAAAAGGTGCCGTGAACAACTCACTTACGAAACCCGCTGGTGACTTAATTTTAATGCCGTAGTAAAGCATCAATAACAATACACCCAACGACATACCCATTGGTATGTTTAAATCAGCTGTTGGCAAAATGCGATGGTAGTAAAAAGGGTCGCCTACTGCAGCACCAAGGCCAGTCGTTTTGAATATCCAGGGGAGTAAATCAACCGGCACTAAATCAAGTGCGTTCATCAGCACTATCCAGACAAAAACGGTTAGTGCTAAGGGCGCTACAAAACGACGCGTGGCTTCACTGGGCACAATACTGCGTGCTTGTTGATCGACCATATCGACCAGCATTTCAACAAAGCACTGAAAACGCCCAGGTACGCCAGCTGTTGCAACACGTGCTGCGCGCCACATAAAGAAAACTGTGACGAAACCCATCAGGCATGCCCAAAAAAGCGAGTCGTAATTGATGACAGAAAAATCAGCAATAATTGACTGTTTTTGGCCAATACTGTTGTTGTGCACCAAGTGGTGCTGAATGTAGTAAGACTGGGGAGACACGCCGCCTGGAGCTGACATGATTTACCTTTACTCAAAATTGAGCCACAAAACCTAAGCTTCGAAACCCGTTTGATTCAACTTAAGACAAAGTGCACAACACATACTTGCCTTACCGAAACTCATAAACCCGTACCTAGATTGTTGCTCGCGAAACTAAACGATAAACATTAATGAAAGAACGTTAACAAAAAACATTAGCAAAAAACGTTAACGAAACTTTTGCCCAAAAACCATAAAGGCAATAACATAACCTTTTAATGTAGCAATTAAACCTAGTAGTACAGCAAGCCAATTCACTTGTTCACCACCGTACTGAGCAAGAACCCATAACAACAAAGCGGCGATCAACATTTTGACTAAAAAACCACCTAACACCGCCACTGGGCTAGCCCCTTGGGGCCTAAATGTTGACAAAGCCAACCTTAAAGCCGCAATTGCATTGGGCAACCAATAAGCCCCTGCACCGGCGAGCGCGCTAAACGCAGCTGCTTGCCCAGAAAAAATACCAAACAAAGCCGATACAAATAAACCTGCTAACAACTGAGAAACCACTAACCACCACAGTAGCACCCTCGCTTTATGGGCGATGATGAGTTTTTCTTGATCTGAGAGTTTTATAGGTTGAGTAACGAGAGCTGACATTTGCTTGACCACCGCCACAAAAACCTGCCGCCCCAACATGCACAACATGCGCAAGAGAAAGAACGGTTAAACAAAACTTCAACATTGTAGCGGTTTTTACTGATGGTCGCAAAAGTTGTTTGCTGTTGCAATAGGCGCCTATTTAAATATTAAAAGATGCCAATTTCGCCTAATTACCCTTATTTATTAAAGCTTACATAGCCCTGACGCACCGCAGCATAAATATTTTCTTGATGTTTATGGCTAAGATACGATTATGACGTTTAAAAACCTACAAAATATGGCAAATCAAACCCGTATGCCAGCTAGCGCTGAACACAAAATGCCCATTCTCTCAAAATTATCTACTCAAGAATGCTCAACAGCGCTTCAATATCATGTTGAACTCTTTGACGTGGGCGGCCACCGCATTCGCGTTCGTCTACACATTGCCGAACCAGACCCGATTGCCCAAAAGGTTTTTTTACCTAGCTGGATACCTGGCAGTTATTTAATTCGCGATTTTGCGCGCCACATAGAAACCTTCACTGCACACAACAAACAAGATGCGTGTGAAGTGACTCGAACAGACAATCACAGTTGGGTAATACACGACAGCCACAGTGCACTTGATATTGAGATCATCGTTTATGCATGGGATCTGTCGGTAAGAGGTGCGCACATTGATCAACATCACGCCTTTTTCAATGGCTCCAGTGTTTTTCTTTGCGTAGAGGGGCAAGCGCACCAACCTTGCGAAGTATGGCTGACTGCACCCGCTGAACTTGATCATTGGAAAACATACACCAGCATGCCCCACATGCAAAGTGAACACCCTCTCAACAAACATCATTTAGGGCACTACCAAGCCCCAAATTACGATGCATTCATCGACTACCCTTTTGAGATCGGCACACCAGAGACCATTAAATTTATTGCCTGCGGTGCACAACACCAATTAGTTTTAACAGGGCTTATACCTAACCTTGATTTAGCTCGCATACGCAGCGATGCAAAACGTATTTGTGAATCACAAATTAAGTTATTTGAACCTAGAACACAACGCGCACCTTTTTTAGATAGTGGACCGGTCTATACGTTTTTAATATTCGTCACGGGCGATGGTTATGGGGGGCTTGAACATCGCGCCTCAACCGCGTTAATTACCTCACGAAACAGCTTACCCACTTTAGGGCAAGCTGAAGCGCCCAAGTCTTACAATGATTTTTTAGGGTTGTTGAGCCACGAATATTTTCATACATGGCACGTTAAACGCATTAAGCCCAACGCGTTTATTCCTTATGATTTAACGCAACCTAACCACACCTCATTGCTATGGGTGTTTGAAGGGTTTACCTCTTATTTCGACGATTTAACATTAGTTAGAACAGGGCTCTTAACCGAAAAACTATATTTCAAGCGTCTAGGCGAAACCATCGCGAGCGTCATGCGCCAAGCGGGGCGTTTTAAACAATCGGTTGCACAAAGCTCTTTTGAGGCCTGGACAAAGTATTACAAGCAAGATGAGAACGCACCCAACGCCATTTCAAGCTATTACGCGAAGGGCTCGCTGGTGGCGCTATGCATTGATTTATCAATACGAGCCGCAACAAGCAATAAACAAAGTCTTGATGATGTAATGCGTTATTTATGGAAGCATTTTGGCCGTGATTTTTATCATAAAACACAATTGTCATCTGACTTTGCTTTTAAAGAAAATTCAAATTCAAAAGACTTTGCCTTTAATGACTCAATTTCTAAAAAAATAAAAATACATGCTTACCCGAACACAATTTATAAAAATCGAGTTGCCTCTCTTTATCAATCTGGCTTGAACGAAAACGACTTTGCAAAAATTGTACAAGCAGCAACTGGGGTTAACCTAGCCAAACAAATTTACGCTTGGGCTGAAGGCACACAAGACCTTCCGCTAAAAAAATGCTTGGCTTTTGCTGGAATTGCAATGAGTTGGAACGCGCAAGAGGCCTACCCTTCAATTGATGCCAACGTTAAACCGGCTGGCGCAAATTTAATGATGAGTCATGTGTTTGAAAATGGCGCTGCACATCGTGCAGGACTGTCGGCACACGATATATTGATCGCCATTGACGATTTAAAAGTGGGCGGTACACGTGATAACTTTAACCAAATGATGGCTCGTTATCGACCTAAAGATCAAATCAACGTCACTGTTTTTAGAGGAGACGTGTTGCGCACCTTTAAAGTCATTTTAAGCCCACCCGTGCTGAACCTGTGCACGCTGTCAAGGGGTTAAGCAATATGGCTTCAACTCAAAAAATCAGTTCAGTCACAATAGAAAAAACTTCTTTACCAACCATCGCCATCACAGACGCACTCTTTATTCACGATACACCCATGCTTGACGTTCGGGCGCCAGTTGAATTTGAACAAGGTGCATTTCCGCATACTGTTAATGCACCTTTGATGAATAATGACGAACGACATCAAGTGGGTATTTGCTACAAAAATTCTGGCCAAGATGCTGCGATTGCGCTGGGCAATCAATT
Source organism: Burkholderiaceae bacterium (assembly GCA_041688825.1). Taxonomy (GTDB): domain Bacteria; phylum Pseudomonadota; class Gammaproteobacteria; order Burkholderiales; family Burkholderiaceae_B; genus Algicoccus. The sequence continues at coordinate 26,093 of JBDNHM010000312.1, forward strand.
GGTTTATGGTGAAGTGAAAGCGCAACGAATGCAACAGTGGCTAGCATTCGCCCAACAAAGCCCGCTTGGCGTTTTATATTGTTTTCGGGGTGGTTTACGTTCGCAAACCGTTCAGCAATGGCTGGCTGAAGCGGGCGTGATTATGCCGCGTATTGAAGGTGGTTATAAAGCCATGCGTCAATACTTACTCAATACGTTAGTTCAAAAAATTGAAGCCTCAGAATTTTTAATGGTCGGCGGCATGACGGGTACAGGTAAAACTGATGTTATTAATTTTTTGCCTAACCAAATTGACCTTGAAGCGATTGCAAACCATCGCGGTTCAAGCTTTGGAAGACACGCGTTGCCCCAACCAAATCAAATTGACTTTGACAACCAGCTCAGCATTGCTTTTTTGAAGCAACATGCAAAGGGGCATCAGCGTATTGTGCTGGAAGATGAATCACGCATGATTGGTCGCTGTGCAATACCGATTTTGTTACGTGACCGAATGCTTTCTAGCCCTATAGCATGGGTTCATGCTTCGTTAGAAACACGTGTTGACCGTATTGTGCGTGATTATGTGGAAAGACTAAGCGCTGAGTACATTTCACTTCATGGCGATAGTGATGAAGCCTACGCAGGCTATAGCCTACAGTTACTCACGGCACTTGATAACTTACAAAAGAAGCTTGGCGGTGAACGCCACACTGCGATGCGTGAAAGCATGCAAACGGCCTTAACCAAACAGCGCCAAGGGTACGGTTTTATCGCCCATCAAGAATGGATCAAACCCCTTCTTGAAAACTATTATGACCCGATGTATCACTATCAACATGATCTCAAAAAAGATCGCATTGTGTTTGAAGGTGATGCAAACGAAGTGATTGAATACTGCTTAGCTCAGAACGTGTCGTAAGCGCCTAATACATTTCAGCTAACTGCGCCTCAATTGCTTTGGCTGCAACGACACCGTCTGCAAAAGCGGTTACCACACACGGGTGCATACGTTGTGAAACCTCGCCAATCGCGTAAACACCCGTTTGGCTAGTTTGCGCTGTGTCGTGATCGGTGGCAATAAAACCCTTGGCATTAAGCTTAAGTGCTAAAGGTTCAACAAACTTGGCTTGAGCTTCCCACCCATACAGAACAATAATTAAATCGTAAACGCGACCCTTTACGGCCCTAGAATTCGGCTCGACATCATAAGCGCCAACGTGCACATCACTTGAGTTAACGCGAGATACGAATTGTTTTTGGGCGCGTATGGATCGCGCATATATATGCGCCTGTGTGGCGCCACGCGATTTCACATATTCATAGTTTTCAAAGGCGTTGTCGCCACCGCCCAGAAGGGCAACAGACAGCCCAGTAAAATCTTGTTGAATAATTTTTTCGCCTGGGCCAACTAAGATACCTGGCCATGATTGATCTTGCCCAGATTGAAGTGGGCGCGCTTTTACGCCTGCAGCAATGACGACTGCACGCGCTTCAATATCGATTAGTTGCCCTTTGTGCAGCACTGAAACAATAAAAATGCTATTTTGCCTGCGCTGCTCAACAGATTGAGTCAGAAATTTTGATTGTTTAACAAGCGGCCCAGCTAACTGTGCAGCCAACTGAACGGTAGCTACAGACTGCTTATCGACCAGCGCAACCTGCTCAGCGCTTGCTTTAAGCTGCGTCGTAACCCTTTCAACAGGGCTATTTAGCCAAACCTCGGCGCCACTTGCTTCAAGCTGCGAAGCCATGCCACGTGCAATATCAATGCCGGTTTGACCTGCTACGGTAGGTGTCCACAAATCAAAGAAGGGGTTACGGGCTGATAACCCACCCACGCGGTCAGAGGCTTCGAGCAACAATGGCGCAAAGCCAAACTGTTTGAGCCAAATGGCACAGCTAACACCCGCTGGCCCGGCACCAATAATGACAGCATCATATTTTTTCTGCATGGTGTGGCTTTTTGAAATAATTTGTTAAGTTCCCTAAAATTTTTAGCAACCTTTTTTAACAACCTCTTGAACATTCATTTTAAACATGTTCAAGGGCACTGAATCAATAACCATTCACGCCTACAATGTGTGAACATTATTTTAGATGCCTATTATGACGACTCGCCGTATTATTTTTTCTCGTATTAGACTTGATGCCTTTATTGGCATACTTGAGCATGAGCGCCTAGCGACACAACCTATTCATGTTGATGCTGAAATTGATGTTGATGTCACTCAAAATGTTGACGACAACGATATTGGTACGGTTCTTGATTATCGCGCGTTACACGATGCCATTGTGGAAGAATGCACACGCTGTCACGTAAATTTACTTGAAACATTAACAGAGCAAGTCGCCAATCGTTTATTGGCACTATTTGCTGAAACACGTTCAGTCAAGGTGCGTATTACCAAACCTTCTGCATTTGCAGACAGCGTTGGTGTTGCCATTGAAGTATTAGTGAATCGTGCGACACCTACTCAATCGTGAAACGCATCATTCCTGAAGGAAAAACAACCTGTTCGCTTTGTTCTAGGCTTCGTCGCGGTATCTTGTACCGAGTTGCCAGCGAGTTGGGGGCTATAAAAATTGCGCTGGGTCACCACCGTGATGATATTTCGGCTACTTTCTTTTTAAATCTGTTTTACGGTGCAAAGCTAAAAGCCATGCCGCCTAAACTGGTTTCAGACGATGGGCGCCGCACTGTTATTAGGCCCTTAGCGTATGTCACTGAAGAAGATTTAACTGCATATGCTGAGCTAAAAAAATTCCCGATTATTCCCTGTACGCTTTGCGGGTCACAAGAAAATTTAAAGCGTAAAGAAATCGGCCTAATGATCAAATCTTGGCAAAAAACCGACCCAAAACGGGTGTGGAATACATTTAAAGCTTTGGCCAAAGTGACCCCATCACACCTGATGGACGCCACTTTGTTTGATTTTGCCAACCTCAAACCGAGCGGCGCACCTCATTTAGAAGGTGACACCGCATTTGATGACACGCTTTGTTAAAAGCGGTCTCAATATTTAACTTAAAAGACAATTACTAAAACTAAAACAAAACAGCGATTAAAACCAGCAACGCAAATTAAGCTTTAATTAAATAAAAATTTAAGCAAGGGCGCCTGAATCTTGTAGCAATTTCTTTAACTCACCAGATTCTTCCATTTCGCCAATAATGTCTGAACCACCTACAAACTCGCCTTTAATGTAGAGCTGTGGAATCGTTGGCCACTGTGAAAACGTTTTTATGCCTGAACGCACTTCTTCGTCGTCAAGCACATTAACCGTAACTAATTTTGTGACGCCGTTTTGGCGTAAAATTTGTACCGCACGGCTTGAAAAGCCGCACTGTGGAAACTGCACTGTACCTTTCATGAACAACACGACGGGGTTGCTTGTTACGGTTTCTTTAATAAATGTTTGTACGTCAGACATGGCGGGTTCTCTTGTCAGAAAATATTGTCGTTTAAAGCTAATAAACGGCTTTGGGGTTACGGTAATAACTCATCTAATTTCATCATTACACTAAATCAGTTAGTTTTAGGGTTTAGCTTCAAAAGTCTAATGACCTTAACGTTAATTGTATTCCCCCTTGAAGAATACTGTTTTACAAGTTAACAGCTAAATAACCCCCTGTGGCGCGGGGTTTTTCCCCCAGGTCATATAAAGTTTTTACCCCTTTAAAACCAGCCTGGGTAAACATTTGCAACACTTCGTCTGCCTGGTCATAACCATGCTCGACCCACAACTGACCTTTGAGCTTTAACCAGTTGGGTGCCTGCTGAATAATAATTTTTAACGCGCTCAAACCATCTGCCCCGTCTGTGAGCGCATGGGGTGGCTCAAAGCGTAAATCACCCTGAGTCAAATGTACGTCATCACAATGAATGTAGGGTGGGTTTGAAACGATCAAGTCATACCGCTTAGCCTGATCGCCCAATGCCTGATACCAATCACCCTGAAACCAATTCACCTGCACACCTAAACATGCAGCATTCAGTTGCGCAACACCTAACGCTTCGGCGCTGCTATCGGTGGCGTCAACTTGAATATCGGGGCAGGCTTTAGCAATCGAAATGGCGATGGCTCCGCTACCCGTGCCCAGATCAAGCACCTTTGTTAATACGTGCTCGCGAATCACCTCAATGGTTTTATTCACCACAGTCTCGGTATCAGGTCGGGGAATCAACACGTGGGGTGACACGCAAAATGTTAAACCCATGAACTCGCGTGTACCTAACAAATAAGCCATGGGCACACCAGCGGTGCGACGGGCCACCATAATGAAGAACACCTGAGCCTGCTGTTCAGTCAACATCTCGTCATCATGCGCAATCAGCCAAGTACGCGGCTTGTTCAACACAGCCTCAAGCAACATACGCACTTCAAGGCGTGGCAATGATGATGACGCCATCGCCTCTTTTATGGTCATGGTTTGAATCATTACACTCACCTATATTCCTTAAACATTGAGTCATTCAGTGACTCAATTAAATAATAAAGCAGGTAACGTTTATGCCTCTTGTCCCAATTCTGCTAACAAATTGGCTTGATGCTCGGCAGCTAAGGCAGAAGTGAGTTCATCTAAGTCGCCTTCCATCATATTGAGCAGTTTGTATAAGGTGAGGTTAATGCGGTGGTCAGTTAAACGACCTTGTGGAAAGTTATAAGTGCGTATGCGTTCTGAACGATCGCCCGTACCCACTAGCGATTTACGTTGAGCCGCTTCTTTGTCGTGTTGTTCGCGAAGCACTTTGTCTTTCAACCGAGCAGCCAACACTTGCATAGCCTTATCTTTATTACGATGTTGTGAGCGATCGTCTTGGCATTCAACCACTAAGCCAGTTGGCAAGTGAACGATTCGCACAGCTGAGTCGGTTTTATTAATATGCTGCCCCCCGGCACCACTAGCGCGAAAGGTATCAATGCGCAAGTCGCTAGGGTTAATGGCGATTTCTTCTGCTTCGTCTGCCTCTGGCAAGACCGCAACGGTACATGCTGAAGTATGAATACGGCCTTGTGATTCGGTCGCGGGTACGCGTTGTACGCGGTGCGCGCCAGACTCAAACTTTAAGGTGCCGTAAACGCCATCGCCCGTGATGGCCACTATCACTTCTTTGTAACCGCCTACTTCAGAGGGGCTTTCAGACATCAGTTCAGTTTTCCAGCCGCGTCGTTCAGCAAAGCGCGTGTACATGCGCAGCAAATCACCGCTAAACAATGCGCTTTCATCGCCGCCGGTACCGGCACGTATTTCCATAAACACACTGCGCGAATCATCAGGGTCGCGTGGTAACAATAAACGCTGTAAATCTGCTTCGAGCGTTTCAATGGTGTCTTTACATGACAGCATTTCTTCTGTTGCCATGGCTTTCATTTCAGGGTCAGACATCATGGCGCGTGCATCTTCAATTGCGGCTTCTGATTGCTCTAATAAACTGAACGCAGACACCACAGGGTCAAGCTCTGCACGCTCACGTGAAAGTTTTTTAAACTGATCTCTGTTGCTGGTAATTTCAGGTTGAGACAATAAGGCGTCAACTTCTTCAAGCCGGCGCGACAATTGTTCTAAGCGCGTACGCATTGATGGTTTCATTTCAGGCCTATCTATTTAAGTGATTGCTTTTAGTGCTGTCTTTATACAGCCGTATCGATGGTGTCATTTAAGTAAACAGGCTCAGTAACTTGTTACGAACATCTTTTAATATTTCTTATAAAGCTGGGTTTTGAGGTCTTATAACGCTTTTTTAACACCAAAAAACACCATGGCTTTGCAACAATACGTTTGAGCAGAACCGCTAACGTCGGCGATCGCGAGTTGGAAACAAACGTGGCAACCAACCCATGAGTTGTTGTCGTTCATTTTCTTCGGTTTGATGCAAAGCATTGAAAGTGCCATGCAAATATTTTTGAGTCAAACTGTGCGCCAATTGCTCAAGCACGGCTTCGGGCGCGTCGCCTTTAGCGAGGGCTTTACGGGCACGTTCAAGCGCAGCATTTTGCACAGCTTGAGCGTTGGTTTGTATGGTTTGAATGAACGGCACGGTTTTGCGCAGTTGCAACCAATGCATGTAGCCACGCACCCGCGTGTCAATGATGGCTTCGGCCTGAACTACAGCTGATTGGCGAGACTCAGTACCCGACTGCACCACCGCCCCCAAGTCGTCAATTGAGTAGAGATATACGTCGTCTAGTCTTGAGACTTCAGGCTCAATGTCGCGTGGCACGGCCAAATCAACCATTACCATGGGGCGGCGACGGCGTTGCTTACTAGCACGCTCGACCATACCCAAACCCAATATGGGCAAGGTACTGGCCGTACAGGATACGATGACGTCAAATTCGGCTAAACGGTCGGGTAAGTCTGCTAAACGCATTGATTTTGCATCAAAACGGTTAGCTAATTGATCAGCCCGCTCTAGGGTGCGATTTGCCACCATCATGCCTTTAGGCTGGCGGGCTGCAAAATGAGTGGCACAGAGGTCAATCATTTCACCCGCACCAATAAACAAAATACGGGTCTCTTTTAAGTCACCAAACACACGTTCAGATAAGCGAACCGCGGCCGATGCCAAAGAAACCGATTGCGAACCAATGGCGGTTTGGCTACGCACCTCTTTTGCAACAGAAAATGTGCGTTGAAACAACTGATGCAACAGCGTGCCCAAAGCACCCGCGCCTTCTGCTGCCCGAACGGCCTCTTTCATTTGCCCTAAAATTTGGGGTTCGCCCAGCACCATTGAATCGAGCCCACTGGCCACTCGAAAGGCATGCCGCACCGCATCATCGTTATCATGCAGGTATAAATGGGGGCTGACGTCTTGCGTTTCAATTTTATTGAATTCGGCTAGCCAGCGAGGTAGATGCTGAGCCACCTCGGGTTCAGCCGCACAGTAAAGCTCTGTGCGGTTACAGGTCGACAATATCGCCGCTTCATGCACAGCCCCACCAAATGACGATTGCAAAGCGCTTAAAGCAGGCTGTACTAATTCAACGGGCATCGACAGCCGTTCTCGAACCGTTACAGGAGCGGAGACGTGATTCAAACCGATTGTAAAGACACCTGCCGACATAGCTCTATACGCATTTGGCACAATGGCCATTTGGTTGATTGTGGGTTGATTTCGGCTTTGATTATAAAGGCGAAATACCTATTCAGTTAAATAGTGACCCACTTCATGTGGCCTTACCGTTGCCACGCAAGTTTATTAAAAGCGCTTGGCAAGGCCTTGGTCACTATAAAAAGGTGACGCGCTTAATCAGATCAGACAAGTTAATTTTAGGCGTTGAGAGCGTCTTACCGCCATCTAGGCTGCTAACAATAACCCCCTTGCCAGCAATAGGTGCCAAATTATCAACTTTGAATTTACCTACATTGACTTGCTGTCTAATAAAACACTCTTCATCAAAGAATAAGCTATCACCATTTGAATCAATTTCATCAAGGTCAAGCGTATCAAAACCAATTAAATCTTGAAGCGCAAGGTGAGTTTCAGCAACCTCGAGCTCTTGAACTTGTTTGTTAGTAGGGTCAATTAAAAATACTTTCATGGGTTTGGCTAGGGTCAGTTGTTGATACGTATCGCTTCCGATTATAGAGGCGAAGCGACCTGATTTGGTGTATGATTGCACGCTTAATGTGGCCCGATAGCTCAGTCGGTAGAGCAGAGGATTGAAAATCCTTGTGTCGGTGGTTCAATTCCGCCTCGGGCCACCATATAAATCAAACACTTAAGCCAACTTTAACGGTTGGCTTTTTTGTTTTCTGGAATTTTGTAAGCACTTTGTAAGCACTTTTTGCATTTTTAGTTCAGTGCTGCCAAACCATCAGGGGGCGGGGGCGGCTCAATACTTAGACTGTATTGCACAACCAATAAAACCATTTTTCAAATTCAAATAAGTAATATTTAACGTTACTGATAGAATTGAAAATAATTATTTGAGTATTGGGGGCTTTATGGATGGGGTAGTGGCACTTGCAGGCGCGCTTTCGTTCTGGTTAGTTGTTTTATGGCTAATATGTGGCTTCTTTGCTGGGTACGTTGCATATGAAAAGGGAAGGTGGGGGTTTTGGTGGTTTGTAATGGGGCTTTTATTCGGGCCAATCGCATTATTAGCCGTTGTTGGTCTACCTGACATTAGTAGCTCAATGTTTCAACCATCACCAAAGACTCATGTAACCTGCCCTGATTGCGCAGAGTTTGTAAGAAACAAAGCAAAAGTTTGTCCATATTGCTCTTGCAAGTTAACGCCTTATACAAACTAATGTGATGCTCAATGTAATTGGTGCATCGGGC
>JBDNHM010000313.1:0-8592 GCA_041688825.1 Burkholderiaceae bacterium
CTCTGTGGCGTGATCTGTAACGTGCTCTGTGGTGTAACCTGTGGCATATTGGCGGGTGATGCGCTAATTGACGCAAAATATGACGGTATAGAAGTCGAATTTGGTGAAACTGTTTCAGTCAAAGTGGGTAGCGGTGCATCGAGGTTTGAATAACCGTCAAATACATTTTTACACTGCCCACAACGAACCAAACCTTCAAAGGCACGCAACTGGTCTGCGCCAACTGAAAACGCTGTGACACACTTTGGGCAACGGGTGATCAGGCTCATCTTTAAATAATACTCGGGTTAAGCGTTGCGTTGACCGGCTAGACACACCCAGCCATCGCGCTCTGCCCAAACAGTCATCTTTAACCAAGGCGCGTAAGCGGCGGCAACCTCTTCTGCTTGGCGCGCGAGCACCCCCGACAACACAAGATAACCATTCGGTTTGACACGTGTTGAAAGCATGGGCGCCAAAACTTTCAAGGGGTTCGACAAAATATTCGCGACCACCACGTCATATTGTCCAGCCAACAACTGATCGGGCAATAAAGCACGCACTTCAGTTCGATTCACTTGAGCGTTTTGAACCGTTGACAATACGGCTTGCTCATCAATGTCAACCGCATCAACGTGTGATGCACCTAACATTTTTGCAGCAATCGCCAAGATACCTGAGCCGCAACCGTAATCAAGCACGCGCACACCCTGGGGTAAGGTGTTAGCCAACCAAGCCAAACAGACATGCGTAGTGGGGTGGCTGCCGGTGCCAAAAGCCAAGCCCGGGTCAAGCTCAATAACAATTGAGCCCTCAGGTCGGTTAGGCGGTGCCTCACCCGCGTGCCAACTCGGTAAAATTAATACGCGCTCACCTACCCGGATAGGACCAAACTGCGATTGCGTTAAACGCACCCAATCTTGATCAGGCACATCTCGTAAAAACCAATCGGGTGATATGTGAATATCAAGTTCTAGTTCGGCGAAGGCCAGCATTTGCTGCGGGTCTTCACCGTCTGCTAGCAACGCCACAACGCGGTTATTTAGCCAGCCACCGGGAGCCTGTTCGCCACCGGGCTCGCCAAACAAAGGGCGTTCTTCATCAGTATCAATATCGGCATCTTCAACTGATGTTGACAACGCCCCGGCTTCAATTAAGGCGTCAGATAGGGCGTCGACCCATTCACCCGGGCACGACAAAACGAGTTCACGCACAGTTGCTCCGTAAGCAGGTTTGGTCTGCCAAGCTTAAGGCCTTTCGGCTAATTTCTGTTCAAGATAATGAATGCTGGTGCCACCTTCAGTAAAACGAGCGTCAACCATTAATTCACGATGTAGGGCAATATTGGTTTGAATGCCCTCAACCACCATTTCAGACAAAGCAATGCGCATGCGAGCTAAAGCTTGGTCGCGCGAGTCGCCATAGGTAATCACTTTAGCAATCATTGAATCGTAATTAGGGGGCACAAAATAGCCATTAAACGCATGCGAATCAATACGCACGCCCGGACCACCTGGTGTGTGCCAGTTGGTAATGCGGCCTGGGCTTGGGGTAAATTTAAATGGGTCTTCTGCGTTAATACGGCATTCAATCGCGTGGCCCTTAAAGGTAATATCACGCTGCCTAAGGGTAAATTTTTCACCGGCAGCAATACGAATTTGCCACTGCACCAAATCAAGGCCGGTAATAAACTCGGTGACCGTGTGTTCGACTTGAATACGGGTATTCATTTCAATAAAATAAAACTCACCGTTTTCATACAGAAACTCAAATGTACCCGCACCACGATAACTAATTTTGCGGCATGCTTCAGCACAACGCTCGCCAATTCGCTCAATCGCTTTACGGGGAATGCCTGTAGCAGGGGCTTCTTCGATAACTTTTTGATGGCGGCGTTGCATTGAACAGTCGCGCTCACCCAACCACACTGCATTTTTCTCGCCATCAGCCATGACTTGAATTTCGATATGACGTGGGTTTTCTAAAAACTTTTCGAGATAGACCTCGGGGTTATTAAATGCAGCACCCGCCTCGGCTTTAGTCATGACAACGGCATTGAGCAAAGCGGCTTCTGTGTGTACCACTCGCATACCCCGACCACCACCACCGCCCGCTGCTTTAATGATGACGGGGTAACCGACTTCACGTGCAATCTTTAACACTTCTTCTGAATTGTCTGGCAACGCCCCTTTTGAACCGGGCACAACAGGCACACCGGCTGCGATCATGGCTTGCTTGGCGCTGACTTTATCGCCCATCAACCGAATCGAATCGGGGCGAGGCCCGACAAAAACGAAACCGCTTTTCTCTACCCGTTCAGCAAAATCTGCATTTTCTGCAAGAAAGCCGTAACCAGGGTGAATAGCCTCGGCGTCAGTGACTTCAGCCGCTGAAATAATGGCAGGCATATTTAAGTAACTGTCTTTTGACGGGGCTGGACCAATGCAAACTGATTCATCGGCTAAACGTACATATTTGGCATCACGATCAGCCTCTGAATGCACCACCACAGTTTTAACACCTAACTCGCGACACGCGCGCTGAATACGCAAAGCAATTTCGCCACGATTAGCGATGAGCAGTTTTTCAAACATATTTTTAACCAATTAAAAATAAAGGTTGACCATATTCAACAGGCTCGCCGTTTTCAACCAAAATGGCTTTAATAACGCCTGATTTGTCGGCCTCAATTTCATTGAGTAATTTCATGGCTTCAATGATGCAAATGGCTTGGCCTTCTTTAACAGTTTGGCCAATTTCAACAAAGGGTGATGCACCGGGGCTTGAAGCACGGTAAAACGAACCAACCATAGGCGACTTAACCGCGTGGCCTTCTGGTGCGGCTGGGGCAGCGGGCACGTCAGGCGAAACAACGGCTGCAGGCGCGAATGCCTGTGGTGCGTAAGCTTGCAGCATAGGCTGAATGGGTGCGGTTGCCTGAGAAAATTTGACAATACGCACCTTATCTTGGGCTTCGGTAATTTCAAGCTCGGCAATGCCAGACTCTGATACCAAATCAATTAAGGTTTTAAGTTTTCGTAAGTCCATTTGAATTCATCCGGTGAAGAACGTAAAAGTTAAAAAAGCTCGGTTTATTTAGCTTTGTGATTGTTGTGCTGCAAAATCAAGCGCCGAACGATAACCCGCCGCACCTAAACCCGCGATAACTGCCACGGCCAGATCTGACAAATATGAATGATGACGAAAAGATTCACGTCGGTAGACGTTAGAGAGGTGAACTTCTACAAAAGGTAGGTTAACAGCTGCTAACGCGTCGCGAATGGCCACGCTAGTGTGGGTGTACGCGCCTGCGTTGATCAAAATATAGGTGGTGCCGTCTTGGGCTGCTTGCTGAATGCGGGTGACTAACTCGCCCTCATGATTGCTTTGAAAGGTTTGCAAACCACATTTGAGTGCGACCGCTTGCGCGCCGAGTTCTGCGTTGATGTCGGCAAGGGTATGGTGACCGTAAATTGCAGGTTCTCTAGAACCGAGCAAGTTAAGGTTGGGGCCATGCATAACAAGTATCTGATGTGCCATATTCAATAATTTAGTTGCTAACTTCGTCTAATTGTACAGTTACCGACGCGATCCTGCTAGAAGCTGCACAAGTTGCTGCCTCAACGCATCAGCCTTAACCTGGCCCAAAATTTGATCGTGCACGCGACCATCTGGGTTAACCAGTACGGTATAGGGCAACCCACCTGATGGGTTACCCATGGCGCGCACCAAATCAATGCCGCTATGACCTGCAACTAAAATCGGGTAACTGACGGGTATTTTCTGTAAAAACTGTTTAACGTTAGCGTCAGTATCTATCGCTATACCGACAAATTGCACGTTATTAAACGATTTTGACAGCGCTTCTAGGTCTGGCATTTCAGCCACGCACGGCGGGCACCACGTAGCCCAAAAATTAATCAGCAACGGCTCACCCCGAAACGCATCAAGGGGCGTGTCACGACCTTGCGCATCAGGCAAGCGCGCTGCAAAAAGGGTATCAATATCAGGTGGGGTGGGCACAAAAGCCGCTGGGTTGGCTGCGCGATTTGCTTGTGGAGCCCGCAAAGACGATTCACGCCACGCCACCACCCCGACAGCGCCCATCGCCACCAACCCTGCACCACCTAGCAATAATGTTCGTCTTTTCATATTTGAATCATAACGCGTTGTTTACCCATTTTTAAACAAAGAACCATACCCTTACAATGGCATCAGGAGAAAAAACTCATGCATCTGCACATACTCGGTATTTGCGGCACATTCATGGGGGGGTTGGCACTGATTGCACGTGCAGCAGGGCATCGCGTTACCGGTTGTGATGCCGGCGTTTACCCCCCGATGAGCACGCAACTCACAGAACAAGGTATTGAACTCATTGAGGGCTTTGGGGCTGATCAACTGAGCCTTAAACCTGATTTATTTATTATTGGAAACGTTGTGAGTCGGGGCAACCCCTTAATGGAAGCCATACTCAATGCGGGTGCCCCCTACACGTCAGGGCCAGAGTGGTTGGGTCAGTGCGTGCTGGCTGGGCAACATGTTTTAGCGGTAGCCGGCACCCATGGCAAAACCACCACCAGCTCGATGCTCACTTGGGTACTCAAACAAAATGGCTTGAACCCTAATTTCTTAATTGGTGGTGTGGCCCACGATCTCAAAGTGTCGGCTTTTTATGACGCCACACAACACTATTTTGTAATAGAGGCAGATGAATACGACACGGCTTTTTTTGATAAACGTTCAAAATTTGTACATTACCGCCCCCGTACCGCGATCTTGAACAATCTTGAGTTCGATCACGCTGATATCTTTGCTGATTTAGCCGCGATTGAAACGCAGTTTCATCATCTCGTACGAACTGTGCCAGCAAAAGGCGCCATCATCATGCCTGATCAATCGGCTGCACTCGAGCGAGTGATCTCGTGCGGCTGCTGGTCACCGGTTCAAAGAACTGGGCAGACCCAAGGCTGGCATGCCCGCACCCACGCTGACCCACAGCAAGCCCCTGACATCTACTTAGGTGACCAGCACATCGGCAACCTCGCTTGGGGCCTCACGGGGCAACACAATATTGACAACGCCTTAGTGACCTTAGCAGCCGCTCAACACGTGGGCATTGCACCTGCTCAAGGGCTTGTAGCGCTTAACACTTTCCAAGGCGTTAAGCGACGCATGGAATGTCGCGGCAAAATTAAGGACGTTACGGTTTACGATGATTTTGCACATCACCCCACAGCTATTGCCACTACCGTCGCCGGTTTACGCAAGCAGGTGGGTTCAGCCCGCATCTTAGCGGTGCTTGAGCCCCGTTCAAACACCATGAAGCTGGGCATTATGGCCGCTCAATTGCCGCAAGCACTCAAAGATGCTGATTTAGTCTTTTGTTTTGGTGAAACCAGCGGAAAAAATGCGCTCGGGTGGCAAGCCACTGAGGTATTGGCCCCGTTAGGTGATCGCGCTAGCACTTGGCACGACATTCCTACTTTGGTTAAAGCCTTAGCGCAACAAGCGCAACCGGGTGATCATGTCTTATTCATGAGTAATGGTTCATTTGGCGGCATACACGAAAAACTTCTTAACGCTTTGGCAGACCCATCATGATGATGCTTTATTTACATGGTTTTCGTTCATCACCCCATTCATCAAAGGCGCAAATGCTGGCGCAATGTATGCAGGCGCGTGGGCAACTTGACCGGTGGTCTTGCCCAGCCTTGCCCGCCAGCCCAGCCGAGGCTTTGGCACTTTGCAAGAAACTGGCGCAAGACCTCATAACGCAACATCACTCAGACGCATCAGCGCTCACCGTCGTCGGTTCATCACTAGGTGGCTTTTATGCAGTAACGCTTGCTGAAGCGCTGGGCTGTCGCGCTGTGGCCTTAAACCCAGCTGTTTATGCACCGCGCGATTTGGCTAGCCAAGTCGGCGAACACACGCAGTACCACACCGACGAACCCTTTATTTTTTTACCCCAGCATGTTGACGAACTACGTGATATGGCCATCACGCAGATCACACGCCCTGAGCGCTATCTTTTAATCGCCGCCACCGGCGACGAAGTGCTTGACTGGCAAGAAATGCATACCTACTTTGCAGGTGCGCAGCAAATCATCATTGATGGCGATAACCACGGCCTATCGAGTTTCAAAGACCACATGAATGCTGTCTTACAGTTCGCTGGCTTTGACCTTAACCACCCGACCCTTTCCAAGAGTTAAACCCCATGTACGTGTTGTTTGAAGAAGACGGAAGTTTTAAAGCGGCTGAAATTAATAGCGAGGCTGACGCCACGCTACAGATTGAGTTTGTCTCAGGTAAGCGCAGCAAAATAAAACGCAATCAATGCATTTTTCAATTCGCTTCGCCCAGCCCTGAAAATTTATTAACGCAAGCCCCGCTTTTAGCGGCCGATATTGACCCTACTTTTTTATGGGAAGTGGCCCCTCAAGCCGAGTTCAATCTTGACACCCTGGGTACAGAGTATTTTGGTCATGCACCCAATGCCATTGAAAAGGCCAGCTTATTGTGGTGCTTACACCAAGCACCGATTTACTTCCATCGGCGCGGCAAAGGTTTGTACCAGCCTGCCCCCCCTGACATTTTGGCAGCGGCTTTAGCTAGCCAAGAAAAGAAACGACTACAGGCCCTTGAACAACAAACTTGGGTGCAATCAATTATTGACGGCAGCCTACCCGAACCGATTGCAGCACTTGCACTCAACTTAATTACCCGGCCTGATAAAAACACCCAAATATTTAAAGCGCTTGATCGCGCCAGCCAACACCTGCACCAAAGCCCTGAACAAATTTTGCTCGACCGCGGTGCTTGGCCACACGCTTTAGCGTTGCACAAAGCCAAGTTTTTAGCTTTGAATTTCCCCAAAGGGTTATCTTTTGCACCGGCTGAGTTTAACAACACCTTTGAAGACCTGCCGTTAGCGCAAGATGTACAGCCTTACTCAGTTGATGACGTCAGCACCACTGAAATTGATGATGCCATTTCAGTGCAAACGTTGCCAGACGGCTGGCTTAAAGTGGGTGTGCATATTGCCGTGCCTGCGCTTGCCGTTACGCGCGACAGCGCTTTAGACGAGATGGCGCGTGCCCGCATGTCTACGGTGTACATGCCCGGTGAAAAAATACCGATGTTGCCTGATGACGTGATTGACACGTTTTCACTTAACGCGGGTTGTATCGTGCCTGCATTATCGATTTATGTGGAAGCTCATCAAGAAACGGGTGAAATTCGCACCTTCAACACCGTTTTAGAACGCATTCAAGTAGCAGAAAACCTTCGCCATAATCATCTTGATGCACTCATCACTGATGAAACGTTAAGCGACAGCGCGCTGGTGTTGCCCCACAACGATTGGTTAAGGCCGCTTTGGCAATTGGCTTTAGCGCTGAATAAAAAACGTGAACTCGTGCGCGGCAAGCCTGAAACAAATAGTCGCATTGATTACAACTTTTCTCTTGACGGCAGTGCTGACGACCCTGACACACCCATCAACATTGTGCCGCGCAAACGCAATGCACCCCTTGATCGTTTGGTTGCTGAATACATGATTTTGGCCAATAGTTTGTGGGGCGGTCAACTCAACACGCACAACTTGCCAGGCATCTACCGCTCACAGCAAGCCGGACGGGTTCGCATGAGCACTCAGGCGCTGCCTCATGAAGCGATTGGTGTTGCTCAGTACACCTGGTGCACTTCACCGCTTAGGCGTTATGTTGATTTAGTGAACCAGCGGCAATTATTAGCGATGGCTGAACACGGCATTTCAGCCGCGTTGGTAGCGCCCTATAAGCCACGAGACCCCGATTTATTTGGCCTGATTGGTGAATTTGAATCGCAATACACCACTTGGAATGAGTTTCAAGACCAAATGGAGCGCTACTGGTGCTTAAGATGGCTTCAACAAAACAACATCACGCAATGCACCGCTAAAGTTTTACGCGATGATTTAGTGCGGTTTGAAGATTTGCCTTTCATCGCCAACGCGGCGGGCATGCCTGCACTCATGCGTGGTGCCCGCGTCTTATTATCGATAGAACGCTTTGATGAATTAGGGTTGCGCTTGAGCTGCCAATATGTGGCGGCGCTTGATGCAACAGAACCAACTGAATCTGAAGCTGATGTTGATGTTGCTACTGATTTCAAGCCTGACTCTGATGCAGAGGCTTTGGTTGAGTTGTCACCTGTTGCTGAGATAAATACTATTGATACAGCGGCAAATTCTACTCATACGGTTGCACAAGATTCTGAAACGAAAAATTTAAATGAAGAGGCGCCCAAGGCATGAAAATGTGGCAGTGGTGGTGCGCACCTGAACAGCATTTTTTACGCTGGGCAGTCGGTCTGTCGTTGCTTTTTCATATTGCTTTACTCAGCTGGGCACCTTTAGGTGAAAACCCTTCAAAACCTAAACTTGAAACGCTTGAAATGGTGATTGTCACGGCCCAAACAGAAGCCGCGCCCAATGACCCTAAACGCTTGGCACAAAAAAACCTTGAAGGCGGCGGTCTAGCGCAAGAAGGGGTGGCTAGCAACCCGTCACCTCAAGTGGGTCAATCAGAGCAAGCAGTTGCGATTGACGACATGACGCAGCAACGC
>JBDNHM010000314.1:0-12175 GCA_041688825.1 Burkholderiaceae bacterium
AACTTAGGTTTTAAACCGCAGCAGTGACGACGATTTCAACTTTGTAGTCGGCATTGGCTAAGCGCGCTTCAATGGTGGCACGGGGTGGGGCATTGCCGTCGGCAACCCAGGTGTCCCACGCTTTGTTCATACCATCGAACTCTTTCATATTGGCAACAAAAATTTGCGCCATTAAAATACGAGATTTGTTGCTGCCGGCTTCAGCTAAAAGCTTATCAATAGCATTTAAAATTTGAGCGGTTTGGCCTGCAATATCTTGTGTTACATCGTCAGCGACTTGGCCAGCCAAATAGGCAACGCCATTATAAACAGCCATGTCTGACAATCTTTTACCTACATTTACGCGCTTAATAACTTGCATGATACTTCCTCTTAAAAATGTTGTTCTATTATGCAGGAGGCAAGTCAAAAACTTGCCTTAAATATGCCAGATATGCTGCATCATCGCACATTGTTTTTTCAGGCGCATCTGATACTTTGGCGACGGGCTGGCCATTGCAACGCACCATTTTCATCACGATTTGTAGGGGTTGATGGCCCAAATCATTCGTGAGATTGGTACCAATTCCGAATGAAAGGTGACAGCGACCAGAAAAACGGCGTGCAATTTCAATTGCCAACGGAAAAGTCAACGCGTCTGAAAACACCAACGTTTTTGAGCGGGGTAAGACTCGATTCGCCTGATAGTGCTCAAGTATGCGTTCACCCCAAACAAAAGGGTCGCCCGAATCGTGGCGGGCACCATCAAACAATTTACAAAAATACATATCGAAATCACGCAAAAAAGCGTCAAGCCCATACACGTCAGACAGCGCAATGCCTAAGTCGCCACGGTATTCTTTGGCCCAGACTTCTAATGCAAAAATCTGAGAATCGCGTAAACGCGGCCCTAAAGCTTGACATGCTTGAAGGTATTCGTGCCCCATCGTACCCAATGGCGTGACATGGTGTTTTTTTGCCAATAGAACATTGCTGGTACCTGCAAAGTTTCGTCCCATGGTGTCTTTGAGGGTGGTCACAACTTCTTCATGCCAAATTGAAGAGAAACGACGCCGAGTGCCATATTCTGCCACTCTGAATGAAGCTAGGTCAGGTGCATCAGCGACCAACTTTATTTTTTCAGCTAAGCGACGCCTACCTTCTTCAAGTACAAACCGGTTTGATTCACTTCGAAAATACACCTCGTTAACGATTGCTAAAACCGGTATTTCGAACAGAATAGTGTGCAACCAAGGGCCCTTAACAACAATTGATATTTCGCCAGGCAAATCACCCTGACCGACTTGAATCCACTTTTCGGAAAGATGAAAAAGCGCTAAAAAGTCAATAAAGTCACTTTTAATAAACCTTAACGTTCGCAAATAGTCGAGTTCTTCGGTGGTAAATCTAAGTTGGCAAAGCGATTTTATTTCAGCGCGAATATCATCTATGTATGGCACTAAATTTATGTTGGGGGTTCGGCATTTGTACCGGTACTCGACTTGCGCCGCCGGAAAATGATGCAAAACGACCTGCATCATGCTGAATTTATAGAGATCAGTATCAAGAAGAGAGTGAATAATCATTTAATTTCCGGTGCCATACTTAAACATAGCACACGCTTTAACGCTTTTGGGGGCATTGTTTAATATGCTTTAGCAAACGGGTAAAATGAAAAATAAATATTATTTTATTGAAAGTGAACTGTGATGACCCACGTCGTAACTGAAAGCTGTATTAAATGTAAATTTACCGACTGCGTTGATGTTTGTCCGGTCGATTGTTTTCGCGAGGGGCCCAATTTTTTAGTTATTGATCCCGATGAGTGTATTGATTGCGCAGTATGCATTCCTGAGTGCCCCGCTAATGCTATTTTTGCTGAAGAAGACGTGCCTGCAGACCAAATTTCATTCATTGCTTTAAATGCAGAGCTAACACCCAGGTTCGCAAGCATTACTCGAACCAAACCGCCATTGGCTGACGCAGACCAATGGAATGGTGTTGCCAACAAGCTTCAGTATCTTCAAAAGTAACTTGGTTTTTTGTGACTGAATCATCTAACCCATCTAGCCGTTCTCAAACGCCAGGGTCTCAAGTAGTTGAGAGCAAGTACACGTTTGAAACCATTACACAACGAACAGTTTGGTTACAAGATCGCTTATTTTCTGTTCATACGACACGTCGTTCAGGGTTTAATTTTGCACCGGGCCAATTCGCTCGCATAGGCCTTAAATCTCAGCCAGACCTTGCAGAACCTGATGTCTGGCGTGCTTACTCAATGGTTAACCACCCCACAGAGCCTGAGCTTGAGTTCTATTGCGTTGTCGTGCCTGACGGGCAATTTAGCCCTTTGCTTTTAAAACAAGCTGTTGGCGCCCCCATCTGGGTTGAACGCCACCCTTTTGGGTTTCTAACCCTAGATCGCTTTACCCCAGCAGACACACTTTGGCTCGTTGCAACCGGCACAGGTATTTCAGCTTTTTTGCCAATGCTTAAAGCCCCCGAAATATGGCAACAATTCAAAACTGTTGTTTTGGTTCATGGTGTACGAACGCCAGATGAATTAGCCTACCGCGAACAGATCGAAGCACTTGTTGTACATCAAAAAAACTCACCCAGCGGTAAGCTGAAGTATTTACCGATTTGCTCGCAGACCGCATTAAAAAGCGCCAGTCACAAGATCGGCCCCAGTCGCATTACAACGCTATACGAGACCGACGCACTCACTTCGCTAGCAGACGAACCGCTTAACACAGCGCAGTCGCGTATTATGCTTTGTGGCAACCCAGCCATGGTGACTGAAATGCGAAGCCTGCTGTCGTTAGATGGTTTTGCCGCAGGCAGGCGTGGCGTATTGGGCACGTTAGCAGTTGAAAACTATTGGTAAACAAAAAAATTATGCTAATTGGTTTTTACCCTAAGTTGTGCCATAACAACAATTGTGGCCTGTTTACTAAAGTACTGAAACCCCTTTGCAAAAGCTAAACAACCCTAGATAATAAGTTAATTACAAGTCATAAATAAGTCAAAAATAAGTCAAAAAATTTGATGAAAAGGATAGGGTAAGCATGTTGTATCAATTACACGAATTACAAAAAGCACTCTTTTTACCGATGCTTAATTTTTCAGACGTGGGTTCCAGTTTATTTTCAAACCCCCTCAGCCCATTTGCTTATTCTCCGTTATCTCGTTCTTTTGCGGCCAGTTACGAAGTCGTCAACCGGTTCGGAAAGTCTTACAGTAAACCTGCTTGGGGTTTAGATACAGCAGTTGTTGACGGCCAAAGTGTTGCAGTTCAAAACAAGATATCAACCCAATCACCTTTTTGTCACTTAGTACACTTTGAACGCGATTTACCTTTAAATAGGCCCAAAGACCCCTGTATTTTGTTGGTGGCACCGCTGTCTGGTCACCATGCCACGCTTTTACGCGACACCGTACATACTTTATTGCCACAGCATGACGTCTACGTGACAGATTGGGTTGACGCGCGCACCATTCCTTTATCTGACGGGCCTTTTCACCTAGACGATTACGTGCACACTATTCAAGGTTTTATTCGGCACTTAGGCCCTAATATTCATGTTGTTTCAGTTTGTCAGCCCACCGTACCCGTTTTAGCTGCCATTTCACTTATGGCATCAGCTAAAGACCCTGCCTTACCAAAAAGTATGGTGATGATGGGTGGCCCAATTGATACGCGTGAATCGCCCACACAAGTAAATCGCTTAGCAGAAAACAAGCCCTTCGAATGGTTTGAAGAAAAATTGATTCATATGGTGCCGGGTAATCACGCAGGCGCTGGCCGCCACGTTTACCCAGGTTTTTTACAACATGCGGGTTTTATTGCGATGAACCCAGATCGTCATTTAAAGTCACATTACGATTTTTATTTAGACCTGCTTAAAGGCGATGACAATGATGCTGAAGCACATCGCCGTTTTTACAATGAATACAACGCAGTGTTAGATATGCCTGCAGAGTTTTACCTTGATACGATTGAAGTGGTTTTTCAAAACCACGACTTGCCTAAAGGTACATGGGTCATCGACGGCAAAACAGTCAAACCATCAGATATTTCAAATGTGGCTCTTTTCACTATTGAAGGTGAATTAGATGATATTTCTGGTGAAGGTCAAACTCAGGCTGCCCAATCGCTTTGTTCGGGTATACCTAAAAATCTTAAGCAGCACTTTACAGCACCCCAATGTGGTCATTACGGTATTTTTGCGGGGCGCCGCTGGCGCGAAGATATTTACCCTAAAATTGCGGCATTCATTCGTCGCGTCTAAATACAATTTTGCCCCTGCCTCTCGTTGATCAAATCGATGCTTTGCTACCTCAGACCCAATGTACAAAATGCGGGTTTGATGGCTGCCGTCCTTATGCGGAAGCCTTAGCCGCGGGTTTAAGTAAGCCCAATCGTTGCCCACCCGGTGGCGAGCAAGGTATGTTGCAGTTATCTCAATTGCTTCAGGCGCAACCTGAACCGATTGACCCAAGCTGTGGTCAACCGGGCCCCTTCAAGATTGCGGTCATTGACGAATCCCACTGCATTGGTTGCACTTTGTGCATTGTTGCCTGCCCTGTTGACGCCATTGTTGGGGCAAATAAGCGTATGCATACGGTTGTCACTGAGGCGTGTACCGGCTGCGAGCTATGTTTACCACCCTGCCCTGTTGATTGCATAGAAATGGTTATTGCTCCTGCAAAACTTGAGTGGACACCCTCGCGCGCCAATGTTGCCCGTAAACGATATGTGGCGCGTCATGCAAGATTAGACCGTCACACCACTCTAGTTACTGCGTCAAGTGCTTCAAATGATTACAGTAAAGAAAGTATTTTGGAAGAAGTCTTAGCACGCGTGAAAGCACGTCGCGCTAAACCTCAAACACGACAACCCTAAACCCTTAACTTAGCCACTTAGACCTGAGCCCCAAGCAATCAGGCCTGAACACTTAACTCATCGCCCTGAGCTTTAGCCTTCAGACTTGAGCATTATTAGCCCTGAGCTCGAGCCTTAAGACCTGAGCCATGGGCCTAGTGCTATTCCTAAGTGCTCTTTGATTATCGACTCACTAGCAAGAGAGCAGTCATATGAATGCAAACAAAAGAGCTCAAATATTTGCGCGATTTGAGGCGGCCAACCCGGCGCCTAAAACTGAGCTTCAATATCAATCAACGTTTCAGCTTTTGATTGCAGTGATTTTATCTGCTCAAGCAACTGATAAGTCAGTCAACAAGGCAACAGAGCCATTATTTGCCGCACACGGCACACCCCAAGCCCTTTTTAAGTTGGGCGTGAAAAAAATTGAGCGGGCGATTCAAACAATTGGTTTGTATCGAACCAAGGCTAAAAATGTTTGGGCGACATGCCAAATTTTGATTGAAGAACATCAAGGGATTGTTCCAGAAGACCGTGAAGCGTTAGAACGCTTGCCTGGTGTGGGGAGAAAAACCGCAAATGTCGTACTCAATACAGCTTTCGGTTGGCCCACTATAGCTGTTGACACACATATTTTTAGAGTATCAAATCGCACCAAGATTGCGCCGGGTAAAGATGTTGTTGCTGTCGAGCGCGGCTTAGAAAAATTTGTGCCAGATGAATACAAATTAAATGCACACCATTGGTTGATTTTGCATGGTCGATACGTATGCAAGGCTGTTACCCCCCAATGCCAAGTCTGTGGCATTGCTGATTTGTGTGAATACAGGCCTAAAACTAAAACTAAAATTTAAAAATGAGACCTGTTTACTTTACTCATTTAAGTAAATGACAAGATCAATCTGACTGACAGTAAAACCTAAAGTGTTTTGCATTGCGTTTGAATGTTCTAAATTCAGATCAAGCTAAGCATAGTTAAGTTATAGAAATGCTAGAATAATCTTTGAAACAAGTACACCCCTCTTTGAAATAAGTACACCCCTCATACTTCATAGCCACCAAAAATATGACCACACGCACTCAAATTAACAAACTTCACGTTGCCACCGCTCTAAAGCAATTTATTGAATCAGAGGTATTACCCGGCACAGGCCTTGACACGGCATCTTTTTGGCAAGGGTTTAACGATATTGTTTTAGATTTAGCGCCTAAAAATGAGCAATTACTTGCTGAGCGCGATCGTTTGCAAGTTGAACTTGATGGCTGGCACAGCGCCCACCCAGGTCCTGTAAAAGATGCTGCCGCTTACAAAGCCTTTTTAGAGTCAATTGGTTATCTCGTACCAGAACCTGCTCTAGTGCAAACCACTACAGCAAACGTTGACGCTGAACTCGCTATGCAGGCCGGTCCACAGCTTGTTGTGCCCGTGTTGAATGCGCGCTACGCCCTGAATGCAGCCAACGCTCGTTGGGGCTCGTTATATGACGCTTTGTATGGCACTGACGCCCTGCCAGAAGATCACGGGTGCGAACGTAGCGGCGGCTACAACCCAAAGCGTGGCGCCCAAGTGATTGCATTTGCACGTCAGTTTCTTGATGAATCTGCACCGCTCGTTTCTGGTTCACACAGCGAAGCAACTGCTTATCGCATTGAATCGGGTGTTTTAATAATTACTTTAAAAGACGGTCAAAGCACCACGTTAAAAGACGGTTCACAATTTTTAGGCTTCCAAGGCCAAGCCTTGTCACCATCATCAATTTTATTGGTGCACAACGGCTTACATATTGACATCATCATAGACCCGAGCACTGCAATCGGTAAAACCGATGCAGCGGGCATAAGCGATGTCATTTTAGAAGCAGCCTTGTCAACTATTCTTGATCTAGAAGACTCGGTCGCAACAGTTGATGCTGAAGACAAAATCTTGGCTTATCGCAACTGGTTAGGTATTTTGAACGGCACGCTTGAAGAGTCGATTGTAAAGAACGGTAAAACCACAACGCGTCGCCTCAATAACGACCGTTTTTATACCGCCCCTAATGGGGGTGAAGTGCGTCTTCACGGCCGTTCATTGATGTTTTTGCGTAACGTCGGCCACTTAATGACTAACCCTGCAGTGTTGTATGACGCAGCTGACGGCACACAAAAAGAAATACCTGAAGGCATACTTGATGCAATAGTAACCACCACGATTGCCTTGCATGACTTAAAAGGGCAAAACAAAACAGCTGATGGTCACCCTTTACGTAATAGTCGAACAGGTAGCGTTTATATAGTCAAACCTAAAATGCATGGCCCTAAAGAAGTCGCCTTTGCATCAGAGCTATTTGGTCGGGTTGAAAAACTTGTGGGTTTACCTGACAGTACAGTGAAGCTTGGCATTATGGACGAAGAACGTCGCACCAGCGTTAACCTTAAAGCATGTATTGATGCTGCTAAGAGCCGTGTTGCATTTATTAATACGGGTTTCTTAGACCGCACGGGTGACGAAATGCACACGGCTATGAACGCCGGCCCCATGATTCGTAAAGGCGACATGAAAGCCAGCGCCTGGATACAAGCTTACGAGCGTAACAACGTCTTGGTTGGTTTGTCGTGCGGCTTGCGTGGTAAGGCCCAAATTGGTAAAGGAATGTGGGCAATGCCTGACTTAATGGCTGATATGCTCAAGCAAAAAATTGCTCACCCAAAAGCGGGTGCTAATACCGCTTGGGTACCTAGCCCGACTGCTGCAACGTTACATGCCCTTCACTACCATCAAGTTAACGTGACTGAAGTTCAAAAAGAACTTGAAAAAATTGATGCGTCAGCTGAGCGCACAAACCTTCTTGGGGGGCTGTTAACGGTTCCGGTCGCCACCGATACAGGTTGGTCTGCTCTAGAAAAGCAACAAGAGCTTGACAACAATATTCAAGGTATCTTAGGTTACGTGGTGCGCTGGATAGATCAAGGCGTGGGTTGCTCAAAAGTACCTGATATTCACAATGTGGGTTTAATGGAAGACCGCGCCACGTTGCGTATTTCAAGCCAACACGTCGCTAACTGGTTACGTCATGGCATTGTGACTGAGGCCCAGGTTCGTGAAACATTTGAGCGCATGGCTGCTGTCGTTGATGGTCAAAACGCGGGCGACCCCGTTTATAAACCTATGGCACCTCATTTTGACAACTCAATGGCGTATCAGGCCGCTTGCGACTTGGTTTTCAAAGGTGAAACACAACCCAGTGGCTACACCGAGCCTCTTCTACACGCTTGGCGATTAAAAGTTAAAGCGCTCGCTTAAACTTTTTAGTTTGTTCTTCTAAAAGCGACATGCCTTAAGGTTTGTCGCTTTTTTAATGTATGTTCAGCGCTGCGTAATAACTGCGAATATTTTTTACAAGACAATTTTCATAAAAAAGCGCCTCTCTTTATATTACCTTTAGTTATATAAAATAAATAAATATGTAGTTAACATATCTAAAGAGATTGGCCATAATAGTCGCTCACAACTTATTTTTGAATCTTGGTCACACTTATATGAAAAAATCTCTTATTGCTCAATTTAGCTCAATCGTAACCGTTTGGGCGCTTTCATTTAATGTATCGGCGGCACAGCCCTTACTAAGTCCCAGCGAATTGCAGGCTCAGTCAGGTCAAGTTGCTGTTCGCATTATTGATATTCGCGACCCTAAAACTTATGCAGCGAATCATATTGAAGGTTCAGTCAATGCCCCTTATGGTAAGTGGCGGGGCGCACCCAGCAACCCTGGTGAGTTGCCAGAAATTAAAAAACTGACTGCATTGGTACAAAGTTTGGGTTTAACACCCAACACCCATGCCGTTATTGTTTCAAGTGGTGCAGATGACACTGATTTTGGTGCTGCAGCCCGTGTTTACTGGACATTGAAAGTACTCGGTTTACAACAGCTCTCAATTTTAAATGGTGGCATTAAAAGTTGGCAACAAGCTGGTTTTAAAGTTGACAATAAGCCTGTAGAGGTCGCTGCCAGCACGTTTTTACCCACTATTGACACCCGTTATTTGGTGACAAGAAGTGAGTTGGTTCAAGACATCAAATCAAACAAAGCCGTTTTAGTTGATGCACGCCCTGCTGAGTTTTTCAATGGTGACACACGCCACGCAGCGGCCAAACTTCCTGGCACTATTGATGGCGCAATTAACGTTGAACACTCAAATTGGTTTAAACCGGGCACAAGTCAGGTTATTAGCTCAAGTGATGCAAAAAGTATTGCCGCAAAATATAACCTTGAACAACCTAACCAAGAAATCGTTTCTTTTTGTAACACAGGGCATTGGGCTGCGACAAATTGGTTTGTCTTATCTGAGGTCGTTGGTGATCAAAACGTAAAACTGTATGCCGGTTCCATGGTCGACTGGGCTCAAGCGCCTGAAGCTTTACCCATGCAAAACGTTCCCAACCGTTTGAAGCAGGTTTATATTGACGCCAAAATTTGGTTCGCTAGTTTGTAAGATCTGAGCAATCACTGGCAAAATGAAAAGAACACCCCTAGCGGTTTTAATAACCGCTTTTTTTATATTCCTAATCTGGTCTGTATCAGCTCGCCAAGGTATCTTGTTTTTAATTGGTGTGGGTATGGGTGCGGCTTTAGCCGGTGCTCGCTTTGGTTTTACAACGGGCTGGCGTCAACTGATTGAACACCGAGACCCTAGTGGGGTAGCCGGCCAGCTTTTGCTTTTAGCTATCGCAGCTTTGCTGGCTATTCCTCTGCTGGGGCATTTTCCGGAACTTAATGCAGCGTTAGGCCCCCCAAGTGTTAGTTTGTTAGTGGGTGCATTTGTATTTGGTTTAACCATGCAAATTGCCGATGGTTGTGGCTCAGGCACGCTATACAAAGCAGGCCTCGGTATGCCACTTAACTTGGGTATTTTGCCCTTATTCGCAGTAGGTAGTTTTTTGGGCTCGGTACATCTTGGTCACTGGTTACAGTTGGGGCAAACTGAACCCGTCAGCTTGATTTCAAACTTAGGACCGACACAAGCATTAGTTGTAACCTTAGTGGCTCTGGCTCTTATCGCTTTGGGCGTTAGACTTTGGGTGGGCCCCAAGCAGATTTGGTGGGACCGCAAATGGGTTTGGGGTGCCATTATATTGGCCTTACTTGCAACGTTAAACCTTGTGATCGCAGGGCAACCTTGGGGGGTTGTTTATGGGTTTGGTTTGTGGGCGGCTAAAGTCGCTCACGCAAGCGGTTTATTTGATCCAACTGGCAACATGTTTTGGGGCCAAACGGGTAATACGTTAAGACTGACACAAGTCGTTTTGCTTGATGTCACGTCAATTACCAATATTGGCATTTTAAGTGGCGCTTTATGGATCAGTGCAAATAAAAACCAAGTCAGTCAACCCTTAACGGGTAAGCAATGGATAATCGGTTTAATAGCTGGTTTTTTAATGGGCTACAGTTCAAGGCTGGCGTTTGGTTGCAACATTGGCGCTATGCTCAGTGGTGTGTCAACAGGCAGCCTGCATGGCTGGATATGGATACCACTAGCCTTTTTGGGCACTTACTTCGGCGTGCGGTTTCGACGCCACTATAAATTTTGAAGCGTCACGTTATGACACCTGCTAAGAAACTTCAAATTATTTTCTGGCTGAGCTTGGTGGGCTTTATTGGATGGGACTGGTACAAGTCAGATGCGGTTAACCTTAGACTTGATCCTCCTGTTATTGCTGCAGGGTCTGGGCAAGCTTCAACGGGTGGGCACTGCTCTATTGCGAAATAATAAGCCGCGACTGGGTCACAGTTCAGGTGGTGACTTAAAGCCCTAACTGACGAATACTTATGGCATGCGTTTAAAACTTTTGTGGCCTAAGTACCGATACGGTAGAAAAATACAAAGTCATACCAAAATCTTTACCATACTGTTCAAGCACATACTGAGCAATTTTGTCAGCAACAAGCTCGTCTGCAATCACTTCGATGCGTATGGTTCGGTCAGCTTCCCAGGTGCCTTCTCGCACACCGCTATGCCCCCCACCCCGAACATCGAACACGGTATAACCTACCGCCCCTAACTTTTTAATATCTTTAATTAGAAGCTTTTCTAAGTTGGCCTCTGCAATGATGACCAATAACGATTTAGGGTGTTTAATAAGACTCACGAGCAGACCTTTAAGAAGTTATCCACAAACCCATTTGTATATAAATTGGTATACCTATAACCACATTAAACGGAAACACGATGCCGAGTGATAACGTAATCGATAAGCCTGCATTAGCTTGAGGAATCGCAATACGCATGGCTGTTGGTGCTGCAATATAACTGGCACTTGCAGCTAGAGTCGTAAAGATTGCCACGCCCCCGGCTGACAAACCCAGCAAATGACCCGTCAGCATGCCGATCACTGCTAAACAGAGCGGCACAGCGATACCAAGCAAAAGAATTTTAAAACCGTATTTTTTAACTTCGGCTAAACGACCACCCGCTACTAAACCAAGTTCAAGCAAAAACAATGCTAAAACACCCTTGAAAGGGTCGATAAACAAAACTTTAATGGGGGCTGTGCCCTCAACACCTGCTATAGCGCCAATAAATAAGCCACCCAACAATAGCAAAACACTTTTACCAAAAATAACATCGTGGGCAATCGTTTTCCAACCGCCTTGCTTAGCTGATGATAATGCGACTGTTGCGGTGCCTAAAACCTCAGTGCGTTTAATAGGCTCTGAGCCTAAAATGACACCCTTACTCACAAACTGAGTGGCCTCAGCACGGCGCTGCGCTGCCCGTGCAAGCAAAACGCCAGCAACTAAACCTGGGGCTTCCATCACGGCGACCCAAAGCGGTGCGTGCGATTCGTAGCTAATGCCTTGTTTTGCTAAAGCAGCCAAAGCCACCGCGAAGGTTACAACGCTAACTGAACCAAAATGGGCGCCAATCGATGCGCTGTCAGCCCAGTTAAATTTAGCGAACCTAAAAATAGGGTATAGCAAAAGCGGGATAGTAAACGACATCACTGCTGCAGCCAAAATTTCAGGTGCTAAAGAAGCTAAGGGCTGTTGCGACAGCTCAATACCCCCTTTTAAACCAATGGCAAGAAGCAAATATATCGAAAGGGTTTCGTACAATGCCTCAGGTAATCGCAAGTCAGAACCGACTAAACGAGCAAAAATACCCAATATGAAGAAAAGTATGACGACGTCAAAAACCATATGATTAATTTAGCAGAAGGGTTGAGCAATGGGCAAAAGTTTTTTCTTGTGTTGCATGGTTAGCATCTATAAGTTTGAACTTTAAATTTTTAAAAGCCAAGTCGTTTTACGTATAAAGAACAAATCATACATT
>JBDNHM010000315.1:0-3158 GCA_041688825.1 Burkholderiaceae bacterium
AATAACGGTGGCTTTTTAAACAGCGGCTGGGTTGCGCACAAAGTGCAAATTAACGTTGTTTAAACAGAGTGCTGCAATAAACATGAAAAATAGTTTTATGAAGCAAATGCAAGAAAAAATGTCTATTCGTTATTTTGGGGTGGCTGGTTCACTTGCGATGTTGTCTTTAATCGCATTTGTTCCTGCAGCCTCTGCAAATGATGATATAGGTAAAGAGTTGTTTTTAAAAGGTGCTGTACCCGCCTGTGCTGTTTGTCATACGCTAAAAGATGCTGATGCAGCAGGTGCTGTAGGGCCATCTATGAACGAGCTTCAACCCAATGCTGCTCGTGTATTAAATGCCATAAAAAACGGTATTGGCATTATGCCGGCATACCCCAATTTGTCGCCAGAACAGATGCAAATTTTGGCTGATTACGTGGCTAAAGCAAGCACTCAGTAACTCATTTCTAGTAAAAAAACCACTCTAAAAAATAGGGTGGTTTTTTATTGCGCGACAAAAATGATGTCGGTATAATAATTAAAGCGACAATTTAGAATTATTGATGTCGCTATTTATACTTTTTCGCGACACATAAATTATGGTTAACTCTAAAGAATTTCATCATTATCAAACGCTTACAAGCACCCTATCGCTTTTCGAGCCTGGGGCAAGTATTGAAAAAATTGAAGCTCACCTTACTTCGCCCCCAACCCGTCGAACACTGCAACGCTGGTTAGTTAACCTCATTAACGCAGGCTTAGTGACTCGCACGGGGCAAGGTCGCGCAACAAAATATGTCGTCGCTCAACCAAGAATGGTGCAGCAATACCGGGTGAAGAAAAACGCAGTGAAGCAAACTTTGCATAATCAACTTTTGACCACAACCGATCATCGCCCTAGTTTTTTATCTGAACCCACAGCGCCATATAGTGCCAAGCCGCAACATGAAGTTTCTATACCTCTGTCACGACGTGCCAAAGAAATTGAAGCCTATGTGCGTCAACCTCTAGCCAGTCGAAAGCACGTGGGCTATAACCCCTCTTTTCTTGAAGACTACCAACCAAACAACACCTTTTATTTATCTGATGACATTCGCCAAGCATTGCGACAAGACGGCCACGTTATTGATCATGTTGAGCCTGCAGGCACATTTGCCCTGCAAATCGCTAACAGATTATTAATAGATCTTTCTTGGAACTCTAGCCGCCTTGAGGGCAACACCTACTCACTTTTAGAAACTGATCGGTTGATTGCATCTGGCCAAGCTATTTCGGGTAAAAGTTTAGTCGATACGGTTATGATTTTGAACCATAAAGATGCGATTGAATATTTAATTAGGTCGCCCAATGAAATTGGCTTTAATCGTTTCACCATCTTTAATCTGCACGCTATGCTGTCTGACGATTTGCTCGAAGACCCAAGCGCAAGTGGTCGCTTGAGAAATATAGCAGTGGGTATCGGTCAAACCTCGTTCACCCCTTTAAATGGGCCACAACGCATTGAACTATATTTTGAACAGATGCTTAGTAAGGCAGCCGCTATCGAAGACCCCTTTGAACAAGCGTTCTTTGTCATGGTGCACTTACCTTATTTACAACCCTTTGTAGACGTCAACAAACGCGTATCGCGCATAGCGGCAAACATACCGCTTATTCAACGCAACCTCTGCCCCCTCTCTTTCATTAACGTTCCTCAAAGTGCTTACATTAGCGGGTTGCTAGGCGTGTACGAACTGAACCAAGTCGATCTTTTGCGCGACGTGTTTGTTTGGGCTTATCAAAAATCATGTGCTCGGTATTCAGAGGCCAAACAAGTACTCGGTGAACCAGACGGGTTTCGCATGCAGTATCGGTCAAATATCGTGCGGGTGGTTTCATCTGTTGTACAACAAAAAATGAATAAGCAACAAGCGGTTGTGTTTGTGCAACAACATGCCGTTGAAAACATCAAACCTGAAGACCAAAATCGTTTTATTGAAGCAGTTGATAACCAGCTACTGAGCCTACACGAAGGTAGCATTTCACGTTACCGCCTACGGCTCAGTGAGTATCAATCTTGGCAAAAGGCTTGGTTTTAATTAGCGTGTTCAGTAGTTCAATACAGGCACTCAGAAACCCGTACCTTTTGCCTTTATCATGTTGAAATGATTTCAACCACCCTACTCATCACTTTCTTTGAACAACCCATACCTTGGCTTGCTATTGCTCTAGGTATATTTGGGGCCTTTACCATGGGGTTTGCTCGCAGTGGCTTGGGGGCTGGGGGGTTTGTTGTGTCACCACTGCTTGTATTGGCGCTGGGTGGGTCAGATGGTCTAGCTGTAACGGCCGTGCTGATGTTGCCGGCTTCTTTTATGGGCGCATGGCAACATCGCAAAGACTCTATTGCAAGCATAACCAAACCGATGTTGCCTGCAGCCATATTGGGTACGGTTATAGGCGGTTTAATTTTATGGCAACTGGTGACCCGTGGCGAACTTTCAGTGGTGCACTATCGAATCGAAATAGTCGTCTCGGTGATGTCGCTAATTTATATTGTTTTAATTTCATTTCGAAACCAAATTGCAAATATATTTAATTTAAAAGGCACGCCTTCAAATACCAACCTTTTTGGGCTAGGCGCTTTAGTGGGTATGAGCCAAACCGTAGTGAACTCTGGCACACCGCTAATGACTGTATTTTTTCTTTGCTACCGCATCACAAAAGAAAAGTTTGTCGGGGCACAACTCATGGTCTTGTTGGCTCAAAACCTTTTTAAACTTTTACCTTTTATTTTGTTAGGCATTCTTCATTTTGAAAATGCAACGGCAGCAATACTGCTATTACCGCTAACATTCATTGGCAGTTGGCTTGGCAACAATTTTTACAAGAAAGCCACTGAAAAGACCTTTTTTGGCCTGTACGTTGTACTGTTATTCATTGGTTTTGTGGCCAGTGTTTTACTATTAATTGGGCGTGAAAACATATTAAGTTAATTTCCTTTGAAACGAGCGAGCATATCGATCATCAACTTGTAGATCATACTAATGGACACTCTTAGCCAAATCACGCTTGGTGCAGTCATTGGTGTGGCCGTCATGGGCCGACGTACCGCCGTGTGGAAGGCCGCGGTTTGGGGCGGTTTAGCCGGCACATTGCCAGACACAGACGTGTTCCTCAACTTTGGTGACCCCATT
>JBDNHM010000316.1:0-1957 GCA_041688825.1 Burkholderiaceae bacterium
ATGCACTTGCCGCTGTCACATGCTCTTGCCAAAACGGTACCCCTAACCCTTTGATCATCACAACACCTCTTTTTATTTAGATGTTGCAAGCATGCGGTATTTAAAATCAACCCACAAGGGTGGGGTTAATGGATCGCTTACGCGACACGCTCCCAACTCAAATGAGTCAAGGGGTTGCCATGTAACAGCAGCAACGCTGGGCCATTGCCACGCTTGCGGCCAACAATGTGGACGCCAGGGTCAGTGGTAGGCAGGGAAAAGGACTCAACAGTCATGATCATAAACACCAAACACGGCGAACGTTAATTCGTGATCCTAACGTTCGCGTCTCTATTTACTGACGTTTGAGCTCGTTACACTCCGCCACTGTGCTGGTGCCGTTGG
Organism: Burkholderiaceae bacterium; assembly: GCA_041688825.1. Lineage (GTDB taxonomy): Bacteria > Pseudomonadota > Gammaproteobacteria > Burkholderiales > Burkholderiaceae_B > Algicoccus. Next base: position 385 of record JBDNHM010000316.1, read on the forward strand.
CACTGATGGTATGGGTGTAGCAGCTATCCATCAAGTCCTTACCCATCATCTGAAACTCACGTGTGCCATCCGAGTCACTGATCACGCCACTTTTCATGTTCGATCGTAGAGCACCAACAAACTCGTCACGTAATCCGTTCTTAGAGAATCGATAACCTGAGAAGTTTTGTCCTGACTGTTTATCAATCACAAAGGTAAATTCAGTCTTGGCAAACCGCACCTCTTTGGGGGTTGTCGCATTGTGATGAGGATTGACCCCAAGCACCGCCACATTCGCGACACCAACCCAAGTACCGACCATATTCTGTGCATCAGATGCGTAAACTGCCCCCGATAAGAAACATGCGCTGAGAAGGCAAGCGAATGGGTGGAGATGGCGGCAATTTTTCATTTTGTATACCTCATTATTCTATGTGCGTAAAAGTTGGTAGGACTGCTTCACAAATATTATGTTCATAGCGTGCAGGTAACTGCTACCGATGGAAGCACCTGATCGTCATCAGGGGCGTTAAGGCTTGAAAGTTTTTTCATGATCGGTTGCTCTTTTAATGAGGCTAGCTGATCTTCAAGCCTTTGTTTTTCTTCTGTCAGACTTTCTTTCTCAACTCGTTCTGAATTATACTTTTCTAAAGAGTCTTGCAATACAGCACCATCTTTGATCAAGTATGTCACAGTAATATTTTTAATATTAAGTTCCCCAAGTGCTGTCTCATGCTCAGGAAAATCAGAAGGTAAGTATGACTTTTTGCCGTCGCGAAATTCAGTCAAAAATTGAATGAAACCAAACTCTCCTGACCAAAGCTTGTTTAACTTGAAATTATTCACAAATATTTTAAGTTCAGTATCACCACAACTTTGCGCATTCCAATCAAATAGTGTGGTCACCGAATAATTGAGTTGCGTCAACACTTGCGGTTTTTGTGCGCAACTCAAGGTAAGAGAAGAGCCATAAGGCTGAATACCATCATCATTAGCTCTTAGCGGAAAAGATGCAATTGATACCGCAAATTTTGATTCCTCAAATTTAGCTAGGCTTTTATCAATTTGCGGAATCCGTGCATCAATCTGCTTAATTCGGGCGTTGGCTCGGATTTCTGATAGGTTATCTTTTAAAGAAAATTTAATCTGCGCTAAATCACGCATCTTTTTTTCAGAAGCAGCTTTATTAATAAAATTTAAAAAGTTTTCCTGCCACGGCAAAGACCATTCAAAGGGATTTGCTTCTGTATACCCAGTTGAATTTTGCAAAAGAAAAGGCTTTGCTGTCGTGTCCAAATAACGCCACAGCGTTCCCTCAGAACCCATCACCTTATTTGACAATTCGCCGTTGTCAATAACCAATTGTGTTGAAGCAAGCACCTGAGTTTGCCAGTCGTTTTGCATGCGACAAGCTGCATTCAAATAGGCGTAGTGTGTTGTTGTCATCAACTCACCACGCAAAATAACCCATGCAGGCGGAACGTGTCAACCTGTTTTGAGCCAGTTCTGTAAAAATTAAGTTGCATTTTCAATGACCCGTCGCAGGGTCGGGAAGTTGACGCCTTTCTCAATGGTGGCCTGATCGGCATCAGCC
>JBDNHM010000317.1:0-3019 GCA_041688825.1 Burkholderiaceae bacterium
AGTCACCACACCACCGGCATTACGAATAATATGCGCATCGCCAGTTTGTAAGCCTAACAAATCTTCGACGTCCATACGGGCATCCATACACGCCACAACGGCCGTACGTTTGGCTGGGCGAATAGGCTGTTGTTTAGGGTGGTTTGCATGGTGAGGTGCCTCGCCCTTGGCATATTTACCATTGTTATCGATGAGTTCTTTGAAAATATTTTCAGACATGAAATTTCCCTTAAATGAAGACGCAAACATTACGTCGACTGAGTGATGTGCAGTCTTACACGGCTGCGCTCATCATGCACATCTGGCAATTAAAGGGCTAAACGCCCCAAGAGGTGAAGCCATACCAATAAGTCGCTCGCGCGAAAAAAACGATATCATAGGTATTAAATTAGATTTAAAAAAAGGGCGGTGTATGGACTTAAAACGAAGAACGCTTGGAAAGCTCTTTCTCTGCGCTGTTGCATTTACCGGATTGTCACCTTCCTTTGCTGCTGGTCAAAAGAACTCAAATGAATCAGCTCAATCGGCTCAATCAACTTCGGGGGCTGATACAGAGAAATCAATTAAGGCTAGTTTTGGAGGAGGGTTTTCTATGCTTACTCACTCTAAATCTGATGGCATTACGTATGCAAGAATCGAGAACTTCGGAAATGAATATACCGTCAGCTCAAAAAATTTGCTTGATTGGAAAATTATTGAATCGACTTTAAATAAATAAGTAAGTGATTGAGTCAGTGATTAACTCAGCGGTTAACTCAGTGATTAAGCGAGCGATTGAGTAAATAAATTATTAAATAATTAAGTAAAAAAATTATTTATGCACGGCGAATCTTAATGAATGATCTGGGAGCCATCTGGTGTCAAGCAAAATTGCAAGTATTCGAATTCATCCTGGAATAGGCCTGGCCCGCTTGGGTGACAGTGATGAGTTCTTTATTGGCCCTGAAGCCCCAGGCGTTGTGGTTGACCCTGGCGGCGCCGATGGCCCTGGCCCAGATGGTGGTACTTATCGTGATAGCGATTCGCGTCTTAAGCGCCAGGCTCAACGTTACAGAATCTATGCTTACGATGCCAACGACCAGGTGATCGGTGAAATCACGGCTCAATCAGAGCTTGTGAAATCTTTGCGCTGGCGCGTGCATGTTAGAAATATGAAAGCTGCAAATTATGCTTTCCAAGGCGCGTATTTATTCGATCCAGATAAACTGCGGAACCCTTCAATTCAGCCAGGTAAAAGTCCAATCGAACGTGATCTGTTGATCATTGATCCAGGTGTGCATTCGATAGCCTCTGGGCAAAATGATCCGGTTATTATGAAAGGCGATATTTTTGTTGGCATTGAAAAAGGGCTGCTGCCCGGGCAACTGCGTTATGAAGGGTTTACGCCCAAAGATCCGTCCAAAGAGGTCGAGGTTACCTACAAACCAGCGAAAGGCATTGAGCTAGGACAACTGCGCCTAGATTCGAAGGATCGACTTTTATTCGTTCCAGCTCCGGGTAAAGGCGCGTGTGTAACAACACCAAAGGTAGCGCTTTCAAACCCTAGCGAATTTATAGACGCCCCAAACGGGCCAGATGGCGGCACGAACCCCCTGACGAACCAATTTGCATATTTTAATGTTCCAGGGTGGTGGGACGATACCTGTGGGGGTGAAATCGACGTCACGGTAGCTTTTAAAGATGGCACCGTTGTCAGCACACGCGACAACGTGCGCTCTTTGGAAGATGAGGGCACCAGGAACCCACAAGCCGGTGCATGGATAGTGACTGCGCCACCCAAATTTTCTCCCTACATGAATCACGTCGTGTCGATTACAGATAGAGTCTATGAGGCGTTCCCTGAAGCGTATCCACACCTCAATAAAAAGACTAACTTTTATCGAGATGTATACCCTATTCTTGCAAATGCAGTGAATTATGGCTGGGTTAGCGCTCAGGCTGCTGGGGTTACTCCAGAGCATAAAAACGCTGCGCATGGCCCCTACCAACCTGGCAATATGTTGAGTGCGCCATACATGGAGCAATTCACTGACCCTTCAGAAAATGCCAAGCCAATTAGGCAAATGATTTACGGCTTTATGCGTAGACCTGCCGGCGAGAATGGGCGGTTGGTTGACTCGTTACTGCCTGCGCCACCGCAGCGACCCACGAGCTGGAAGCAGGAAGAGTTTAAGCGAGAAGAGCAAGAGCGTCTGATGCCCTTACTGTGGGGGTCGGCTGGGAAGCCCAAGCAAAATAAGCAGTTGGGTAATAACTTTCCGAACCAGTTCCTTGCGTTGACGTCGATTCAGTTAAAGCACATGAAAGAGTGGGCAGATGGTAATTTTGAAGTGGGCACCCCTTCAAAGCCTGTGCAACTTGAATCGCTGCCTTTGCATGACCAGCCTCATGCGCTTGATTACGCTGCATTAGAGCCAACCATTGGCGGCGGATTTCATCCTGGCATTGAATTTCCTTATTTGATTATCTATAGAGAGTTCTTTGCCGGGGCGTTTCGGGTCAACAAAGGTATTGAGCCTGGTTCGCTGGTTGCTTTCATGTCAAGCCCATGGCAAGGAGACTTTTGGTCTTGTAACGAGGCTTGGTGGCCTACCCAACGCCCCGACATTGTTTTTGAATATGACCAAACCAGTAAGACTCGAAACTATCGAGAGTGGTTTCGTGGTTACGATGAACAAGGGGAACCCTTGTCATCAACAGACGGTTTTAACCAAATGGCTTATGCTTGGCCCAAGTTGGGCATGGTGCTGCCAATTCGAGACCAAGACGGGAACTTTGTAAAAGACAATGGCGCCGTTGTGTTTACAGAGCAAGAGCGCAGCCCCATTCTTGATAGACCACCGGTTAAGAAACTAAACTGATCGTGGCCACATCAAATGTTAGCCGGTGAAGTGACTTGGGATGTCATTATTGTTGGCGCTGGAACGGCAGGTGCTGCAACAGCCATAACCTTAGCAAAGCTCGGTCAGCGTGTTCTCTTGATAGACGAGCAAGAAAAATTTAAGGCCAGCCTGGGGGA
>JBDNHM010000318.1:0-7190 GCA_041688825.1 Burkholderiaceae bacterium
CATAGCAAAATGCCATTGATCATTCCAATGATTATGCCGCAAACCTTGCTCGTTAGGTTTAGTTAAAATAGCATAGCGGTCGCTAGGCTGACCAAAGACACTATCAAAGGTGCGCATCTCAACAGTGTAGTCACCTACCCCAAAAATCAACGCTTCAAGCCGCTTTGACGCTATGGCAATTTCATCAATGTTGGTAACACCCCGCGCCGTTTCAATTAACGCTTCAATGCCGAGCTGCTTCTTTGAACCATTCCCACTCTCAAGCAATGTAAGCAGTTGGTCGACGAACCGAACATCAAAAGCAGAACCCACCTTAGGTAAAAGTATAAGATCTAGCCTTGGCGCGTGTTTAACTATGTCAATAATATCGTCTAGAGCCCAAGGTGTGTCTAAGCCATTAACCCGCACGGCCATAGTTTTGTTGCCCCAATCAATAGAATTTAAAGCCTCTATTGCATGCTGCCGCGCCTTGACCTTATAGGGAGGCGCTACCGCGTCTTCCAAATCAATAAATACAGCATCAGCAGCGCAACCAGCTGCCTTCAAAAAAAATCGCTCACTCGTGGCAGGTACAGCAAGCTCTGAACGTTGCAAACGTGGATTTAATTTAGTGGAGTCCATCCTGACGTTCCTTAATACGTTGCGCAATAACAAGTAACCGTCGCGCGGGTGGCACCAAATCAACCGCAACAAAGTTACCATTAATCACAAGGGTCCCGATGCCTTTGGCACTAGCATCTTCGTAGGCTTCAACAATTTCTCGTGCGTGAGCTATTTGCTGAACCGTTGGCGTAAAAGCATCATTCACCACATCAACCTGATTGGGGTGAAATACGACTTTCCCACTAAATCCGAAGCGCCGCGCAATGCAAGCATCTTCGTAGGTTGCCTGAGCATCCTTGACTTGGAGGAAGTATGCTGCATCAATTGCCTGAATGCCTTTTGCACCTGCTGCAGCGCAAACCACAGACCGGGGAAACTGAAGAACATCAGCATGGATTTCAGCCCCCATAGCCGAGGTATAGTCACCTGAGCCAAAAAACAGTGCCGTGGTTCGCTCAGAAGCATCGGCTACAGCCAGAGCATTCATAATTCCACGCGGCGTTTCTATAATAACAATAAACTCAAGTGGACCATTTCGCCCTTGAAGTCCATCAACCTCATTTAGCATTTTTTCTAGCCGCTTTAGGTGCTCAGGCGCCTCGACTTTAGGCACCATGATGGAATCAACTAAGTGCCAAGGAATTATAGCCAGATCGTCTGGACCATAAATCGTATCTAGACTGTTTATGCGAACACACAGCTCTTTTTTGGCAATAGCTAGCGTCTTTAGCACCGCAGTAACTTTTATTCTAGCCCCAGATTTTTCCTCAGGCGGAACAGAGTCCTCGAGATCAAAAACCAGCCCATCGGCAGCGTAACTGTTCGCTTTATGTAATCGATCCAATCGATTACCGGGCGTCATCAACATCGTTCGACGAACAAAAGTGGTTATCATAAATTTACCTAAAAATAAGGATGCCCAGAGGAGCACTAGGCCCCAAGCAATCACCCTCGGTTCAAAATTAGATTACCCCTAGCTTTTTCAACTCAGCGATTCGCTCTTGCGACAAACCCAAGCGCTCATGAAAAACGATGTCATTGTGCTCACCCAAAGATGGCCCTAAAGTTTTTATGCCGCCTGGTGTATCGCTCAAGCGTGGAACCACATTAGGTACTGCATGTTCTTGCCCATGGGAATCTTTCAAATAAACGATATTTTCACGTGCCTTGTATTGCGCGTCTTCGAAAATTTCGTCTATGGAATAAACAGGCCCACAAGGCACTTGAAATTCCTCACAAATCGATATAATTTCGTCTCGGTCGTATTTTCCAGTCCATTTACCCACATAGTTATCGACATTTACACGATCGGCATCGCGCTGTTTAACATTGCCCCACTTACCCTCACCAGCAACCTCGGGAACTTTCATGGCAGTGGCCAGCCTTTCAAATATCTTATCGCTGGTGCAAGCTATAGCGACCCACTTCTCGTCTTTAGTTTGGTAATGGCTGTGAGGCACAACATTTACTGTGCCTGGCCCCATGCGCTGACGCACGAATCCATTCATAAAGTAGGACGGTGCAATTTCGTCAAGAATACGGAAAATAGGTTCGTACAAACCAATATCGATGTACTGACCTTTACCTGTTTTTTGCAATGCTTGTATGCATAACAGCACACCCAACGCACCATACAAACCCGCTAAGTAGTCTGGAATGGTTGCTGAACCAGGGGTGACTGGTGGGCGATCAGGGTAACCTGCCAAAAACGACAAACCACCAAATGCATTGCCTATGCGCCCAAAGCCAGGGCGCGAACTGTAGGGTCCTGTTTGACCATAACCAGAAATACGCACCATAATTAGCTTGGGATTAACCTCTTTCAAGACATCCCAACCCAGACCCCATTTTTCAAGTGTTCCAGGTTGAAAGTTTTCTACAAGAACATCTGAATCTCGAACTAAGGCTTTCAACAGCTCCGCACCTTCTGGAATGCGTAAATCGAGCGTAGCGGACTTCTTGTTGCGGCACTCGGACAGCCATGGCAACGAATCGCCAGCAGGCGTAATGCTACCAAAACGACGTAATGCGTCACCCACTTTTGGCATTTCAATTTTGACAACATCTGCACCGAACTCGGCTAATTGCGTAGAGCAAAACGGACCAGCTAAAAAACTGGAAACGTCAATCACCTTTAAACCATCGAGTGGTTGAGTTTTCATGTCTGAAGAAACCATGCCTTCCTCCGTAATAAGTTGTCTTACTTTGATGTTGTACTCATCACCTTCTCGTACACATCAAGAAGTTTTTGGGCAGCATAAACAATGGGGTAGTCAATAAACTGACCGTCTAACTGGAACGAAGAGCTTCCCTCTTTTTCCGCCTGTGCAAATGCGTTAATAACTTTTCTTGCACGCGCTACTTGCTCGGCAGTAGGGGTAAAAATACTGTTGACCACGGGAACTTGGTCGGGATAGATGCACAATTTTCCTTGGAAACCCATGCGAAGTGCCCTGCGTGTGGACTCTGCAAAGCCCTCAGTGTCTTGAATATTGATCCACACTGTATCAATGGGGGGTTCTTTGCCAGCGTTACGTGACATAAGCACGACCTGGCTGCGATAAGCCAATAACTCTTGCTCGTCGCTCGACCATTGTAAATTCATGTCGAGACAAAAATCGCCTGCGCCGAATGCTACACGCCGAACGCGAGATTCACACGCAAGAATCTCAGCTAAATTTGCCACACCTTTACCGGTTTCAATGAGAGGGATTATGTCAATACCACCGACCGGAAGGCTACGCTCTTTTTCAAGACAACTCACCATCCATTCAACAATCTTAACGTCGTTTGCCGACTCTGTTTTCGGCAATACGATACCGTCAAGACCGGGTTGAACAACCGCAAGAATATCCCCAAAACAAAAATCAGTGTTAAGTGGGTTTATTCGCACATAACCTAGGCAAGAGCGTTGACGAGCCATCGCCTCAACAACCTTGCTGCGGCTGGCCACTTTTTCACTCATCGCACAGGCATCTTCCAAATCTAGAATAATGACATCAGATTCCAACTGCAACGCTTTTTCTACCCGCCGAGGGTGATTAGCGGGTGCAAATAAAAATGACCTAAAAACACTCATCACGTCTCCTTTAGATTTGTACGTACAATATAAACATATTGAATAACCTTGTCAACCAAAAAAAGTTACTATTTAGGTAACACAGCTTAGATTATCAACTTTACCTAACCCTAGAGAAGGTATTCATAAATAAAATATGGCAAAAACTATTAATAAAAAAATATCCGTAGAACCCAACAAAGCATCGGTTAAGCGCTCGATTCCACGCCAACCCCTTTACCTTAAAGTAGCCAAAACGTTACAAAAAGAAATAGAGCAAGGTGAGCACATCATCGGTGATACGTTGCCAACCGAAGAAATGTTAGTCAATCGTTTTCGAGTAAGCCGACACACCATACGTGAAGCCTTACGGGAACTAAAAGGCCAGGGCTTTATTCTGGCCAGAGCAGGCATAGGAACAATTGTCCGTACACAGCCAGATAAAATTTGGCTCATGCGAGGGTTGAACTCATTGATTGACTTGCTAGAGTTTGCCACTGAAACTGAAATGCATTTTCTTAGCAAAGCCTTCATAACAGCTGATCACCACCTAGCGAAAGAAACAAAATGCGAACTAAATTCTGAATGGTTTCAAATTGAAGCTATACGGCGATTACCTGAGCAAACGCGTCCCTTAAGCTATTTGAAGGTTTACATTCAACCAAAGTATGCACACAAACTAAAAAAAGTTAATCACCTCTTCGAACCTATATATGCATTACTTGAGCGAGAATTTGACTTGCGTATTACCGAAGTTCATCAAGAAATAACCGCAGACAGTTTGGATCACAATATTGCCGAGCTTTTAGAAGCTACCCCCGGGCAAGCCGCTTTGCGCATTACCCGTCTTTACTATGATAAAAAGGGAGAGGTCGTCCAAATGGCACTAGGCTTTTATCCTAGCGGCCGTTATACCCAAACAACACGTATTCAAAGTAAACTTGAAGAATAACGAAGATCTACTGGCCAGCTGTTAGGTATTACTTAATTCGCAGAGTGCGCTCCCGTGTGCATCCCAACATTGAATGGCTGCGCGGTTCGATATCTAACATTTGAGCTATGTCAGTCGCCGCTGCTAGCGATTCTTCATTTGTCACATCAGTCTTAACACCACAAGCATCGAGCAAACGCACTAAATCTTCACTGGCATAATTACCTACTGAGCCCACAGATAACGGCATGGCGATACCGCCACCAATCCCACAGGTTGACCCTTCCAACCAAACTGCACCAGCATCCATCGCTGCAAGAATATTAGCTGACCCCATACCCGACAAATTGTGCACGTGAAATCCTAACTTTACATCCGAGAATTGATCTCCAAGCTTCGCAAAGAGCGTGTTGACATGCCGAGGGTCCTCCATACCTACAGATCCGGCTAGGTACATTTTCTGAATACCACCGTTACGCAACTGACGTACAGTATCAATGACAGCCTGCTCTGGAATTAACCCTTCGTAAGGACACCAAAACGCCATTCCGATAGCAGCGACGTAACTGCAGCTATTTTCATCAGCCGTGCGAAATGCCTGTATGGCCTCATAAATTGCCTTCTGAGGTTCCATGTTCTGGTTCTTCATCAGGTAGGTTTGGCTAACAACCGTCAGACCGACAATTTCATCAGCTTTTGCATGAACTGCTCGCTTTGCACCGTAGGCGTTAGGGGCCAAGCCGCGATAGATAACACCAGGACGGCGTTGAATCTGTTCAAAAACAGCCTCAGCGTCTTTCAGCATCGGCAAGCCTCGCTCGCTGCCAAAACCGCTTACCTCAATCACTGGATATCCAGCCCGTGACAACCTATCAATCATTCGCACCTTAACTTCAGTGGGAATCCACTTAGACAGGCTCTGTAAGCCGTCGCGTGGTGAGACATCAACTAAGGTCATTTTGTCAGGAAATTTCATACCCATACTTCATACATTTGAATGGTCCAGAGTGATACCAGCCTGCCAAATTTCCTGTTCAGAGAAGCCAAGTTTTTCTATCAATATCTCACGATTTCCATTACCAATTGATGGACCAGTTGTCCGTATTTCCCCGGGCGTTTGTGAGAGGCGGCCGACGACATTTTGCATGCGCAGCATATCGTTAAGCTCACCATCAAAAATCGATACTATGTTGCCACGCTCTTGAATATGTTTGTCGGCGAAAATTTGCGCAACGCTGTTAATGGGCGAAATGGTTGCATTGCATTCATCGGACTTTTTCAATAGCCCTTCTAAATCAAACTGTGCAACACATTTTTGAATTTCGAAATCTAAGGCATCAATGTTTTTAATACGCAGCCGGTTATTCAAAAATCGTGGGTCTTCAAGCAATTCAGGCATGTTCAAAACTTTACAGATTGTGATAAATGCTGATTGCGCGCTGCCGCCGATTGTGATGAATTGATTGTCACAGGTTTTGTAGATATTGCGCGGTGCGGTAAACGGCAACCTACTACCACTACGCTCTTGCACTTTGCCGAGTTGATCATAATTGATGATGAACGGACCAATCATAGTCATCATAGACTCATAGATGGCCAAGTCAATGTACTGCCCAACCCCTGAACGATGGCGTTCGTTAATGGCCACCATAGTCAGGTAGGCACCCATCAAGCCCGTGCTGGAATCTGCCAAACCAAAACCTGGCAACATTGGATCTTCACCAGGTTGACCACTAATATAAGCGTAGCCGGCATATGCTTCTGCCAACGTTCCAAAACCGGGCCTCTTAGCATAAGGACCTGTTTGCCCAAAACCGGTGATACGCAACATAATTAAACGTGGATTAATTTCATTAAGTTGCTCGTAGCCAATTCCCCACTTTTCAAGTGTTCCAGTGCGATAGTTTTCCAGCACAACGTCGTACTCTTTAACTAAACGCTTTACAACCTCGACACCAAACGGTGTTCGCAAATCAAGTGTGACACTTTTCTTGCCACGATTAATAACTTTATGGTAAAGCCCAACCCCGTCGCGATTGCTCCCCCAATTTCGCATTTCATCACCAATACCAGGAAGCTCCACTTTAAGAACGTCGGCGCCGAAGTCAGCTAATAACATGCCACACATAGGTGCAGCTAAGAAATTAGATAAATCCAAAACTTTAAGGTTACTCAAAGCCGCCGTTCGTTGCGCATTATCATTCGTCATATAATTAAATCAACTTTAAAGAACAAAAGGCTACACTTCCCCGACCTGTAAACCAACTAAGTAGCTTGTAACCTCGTCAAGAGAGACCAGATCAGCGTATTTCTGCCCCATATCGAACAGATTGCTTTCGTGAGGCGCTCTTGCCCGATCACCGACGCAATCGACCACAACCATGGGGCGATAGCCATAGGCAGAGGCATCAACGGTGCTGGCCCGAACACAACCACTCGTAGCGCAACCTGTAATGAGCAAGCTATCAACCCCTTTAAAGGTTAGCCAAGAATGCAGGGATGTTCCGAAAAATGCAGATCCGTGATGTTTTATCGATACAAACTCATTCTTTAAGGGCGTTAAGGCGTCTACAATTTTCGCCGATGAGTCACCATCAA
>JBDNHM010000319.1:0-4603 GCA_041688825.1 Burkholderiaceae bacterium
ACTTGGTCTGTTGGCGCGCGACGCAGATCTACGCAAAAACATTCTTGGGGAAAATAACCCTGCACCCCATCTCGGGCGCTGTCGTGTAGCTGGGTTTAACGGTCGAAGCACAGATGCAGCTGGAGGTATTTGGGGCTCAATTGCTAACCAATTGGGTAAGGCGCAGCAATTCGCTATGTATGTTTCGCCGTTGTTAAGTGCGCCTGGCCCTGAGGCCTGGAAGCAGCTTTTAGGGGGTGACCCCTTAGTGCTTTTCATAGATGAGCTTCCACCATACCTAGAATATGCGGTAGCTGTTCCCGTTGGCAATGCTGATTTAAGTGTTGTCACCACTGCAGCGCTAGCTAATTTGTTTATCGCGGTTGCAGATATGGACAACGTCTGTTTGGTTTTGTCTGATTTGGCAGGTACTAATTTTAGCGTTGGTCAAGCAAACTTACAGTCTGCGCTCAATCGTGCTATCCAAGGTATTAGTGCTGAGTCGCGTCGTATTGCCGTTCCCATTACCCCGGTCAACCCCAACGGCGATGAGCTTTACCATATTCTTCGTAAGCGACTTTTTGAGTCAGTTGCACCTGAGAGCGAAGTTACAAAAGTAGCCGAAGGCTACCGCGAGGCTTTACGTGAGGCCCATAAAATGGGTCTCACAACAACATTGCCTGAAACTCTATTTACTCGGGTGATGGACGCTTACCCTTTTCATCCAGATCTACGCGAGTTGGTGGGAAAGTTCAAAGAAAACGATGGTTTTCAACAAACACGGGGCGTCATTCGACTGATGCAAATGGTTATAGCCAACCTATGGGAAACAAAGAAAGCATTGAATATTGATTTGATTCACCCCTATGATCTTGATCTAAATGTGGATGAAATTGCTTCTGAAATTCGTACTATTAACCCATCTCTAAGTGAGGCAATTGCGCACGATGTTGCTCATGATGGTGACGCAGAGGTCGAACAAATTGATGATGCCAACGGCAACACAGATGCGTCTGATGCAGCCCGTTTGATTTTGATAGCTTCTTTATCAACAACGCCAGGGGCGATTCACGGTTTAAGAGAGTATCAACTTGTAGATTGCTTACAACGACCCGGGCGAGACCTTAGTACTTTCAAAGCTAACGTGCTTGATAAGCTGGCTACGCGGGCTTGGTATTTGCATAACTCGCCTGATGGCCGTCTCTATTTCAAAAACCAGCAAAATCTTGCCGCGAAATTAAGGTCTACTGCTTTATCGTTACACTCTGAAACGGTTGAGCGAATGTTGCGCGAGCACTTAGAGTCTTACTTCTCGGCAACGATGCGTGACTGTTATCAAATTGTTAAAGTGCTGCCACCACCTGATCAGGTTCAAGTCGAACAAGATAAGACCACGCTCATTATTGTGCGCCCTGGTGGCCAAGCTAATCAATTACCAATTTCAACCGATTGGCAAGCGTGGTGGGAACAACAACAATACAAAAACCGCATACTATTTTTAACAGGTTCAAGAGACACCTTTCAAAAAGTGCTCGATTCTGCAAGGCAAACTCGAGCGCTGCAAAGCATCGAAGATGAACTTAAAAGTGAGAGTACAGCGGCTGATGATCCGCAATGGCGCGCATTAGACGCGTTGCGTGACCGCGTTGGCCTTCAATTTACCTCTGCGCTTAAAGAGGCATTTGACCAGATTGTTTACCCATCCATCAACGCCGCCCTGCGGGCTAGTGGTGTTGTACTGGCCTTTGCTGGCAATCAAAGCGGTGAAGCTACAATTCGTAAGACGCTAGAAGATGCACAGAAATTCACCACTAAAATTGATGATGATGGTTTTCGCTCTAAAGCCGAAGGAAGGCTTTTCGGTTCTGTAGAATCTAAATCCGTATTGTGGTCTGATTTCAAGCGTGCAGCGGCTGTCAATACTGCCTGGCCGCTACACAAAGTATCAGCGCTCGATGATCTTAAGGCAGAGTGTTTGCGACGAGGTCTTTGGCGAGAAGAAGGTAACCATATTCGCAGAGGGCCGTTTCCGCCCCCTGTACCTGAAGTGTTGATTCGTGAACTTTCGGTTCAAGATGATGGCGATGGCACGACCTACCTAAAAATTGAACCTTTACATGCGCCTAATGTCGTTTTTGAGACAGGTCAAACCGACCCGACACCTTCATCAAGCCCTGTACCAACACCAAACAGATTTGAAGCAACTGGCTTGATTTACCGATTCATGGCCTTTGACCCTCAAGCACCTACGCTCATTAGTGATGTCAAAGAATGGCAGGCAAAGTTACGATTAAAGTACCAACTTCATGATCGCGGTGATCACTACGAAATTGAATTTTTGGTCTTGCCTAAAGCTAACGGCATATCTATTCATTACACTACCGACGGATCTTTACCGACCACACCCGGTAGCTACGCGACTTATAACGGTAAATTTAAGGTGCCAGAGTCTAGTCGTGTCGTTAGCGCAGTTGCTCTGCACCCAGCATACGATTTGCACTCAGAACCCATACGAATCGCCATACCTCAACGGGGTGAAAAAAGTCGGCCGCAAATTGATTTGGGAACACCAGCCCGTTGGAATCAGCAAACCAAGCTCGATGATTCTGGTGCCGTATGGGACTTCATACAGCGATTTGAAAAATCAAATAGCTTGCGAGCTTTTGATATCAGCTTGACCGCAGAAAGCGCAGACGGTCACCAAAACGTGGAATATTCAGGTGCACTAGATCAGGGCTACGATGCGCCCTCATTAAAAGCGGTCGCTGATCAGCTACAAGCTATCGTTGGTGGTGGAAGCCTAAGAATGACAATTGGTTCGTTAGGCTTTCCAAAGGGCCAATCTTTACTTGATTGGCTTAACGCTACCAATCAACCATTTAACGCAGCAAAAGTGAGTCAATAACAATGGCACGTGCCACCCCAAAACAACCTTCAGCCCGCAAAGTATTAGGCTTAGGCTTTCTACCTGATGAGGCACGTCATGGTTTTCTAATTGATATACCCAAGGGCACTGCAGGGGGTGACAAGATTTGTATTACCGAGCATCGCGGTAATGACCTTAATCATTTAGGTGTTCGTGTAATCGATGCGCCTACCCCAAACGATCCGTCTTTACGTGTCATCATTGATCGAAATCGATGGCTTGGCCTTGCTCCCGCATTTTGGGAGGAAGCCAACCGAAGACTGCGTGCGAATGGATTGCCACTTGCCAAGTTTCAAAAAAACCCCGGTAAACCGGTACCTATTCACCCGTCTCTTGGTAAAGAACTTTGCGTGCTGTGTTGGGCCGTAGAAGAAGCGACACCTGATGACATTCCCAATGCCTTGCGTAACTGGGAAGCTTTGGCACCAGAAGAGCGTTGGTGGCTGTTCACAATGACTGTGGCCACAACGGGCCAAGCTATGCAAAAGGGCATTGGTTGGCGCAAAGCGCTTCGAGCAGCCATTGCTGACAATACCTTTATAAAGGGTGATGGCTTGTCACCCAAAGCACGCCGAGAGCTTTTAGGGCACTCGCAACTCTCACTCTCGCTTTGATAAAGAATTCCCCCTATGCAAACTTTTATCGAAACACAGTTTCCCATTGCTAGACTTTCAGCAGAAAGCTACAAAGAACGTAAAGCGGGTGCAAGCCAAACACTGACTGGTTTAGGTAAATGGTGGGGTCGCAAACCTCTTGTTCTTGTACGCGCTTCAATTATTGGCATGTTGATGCCCGCTTCCTCTGATGCCAAACGCGATCGAGAAATCTTTTTAAAAATTCTCACCATGGACGATGAGGGTACTTGGCTGCGATGCAAACCTGCAATACAGCGCAAGACAAGTCGAGCCGCTTTTAATGCGTTGCCTTACGCTGATCGAATCACAAATTGTGAACGCCCTGAAAATGTTGAAGGGCCATCGAAAGAAGCTTGGGCAGACATCAACGAACATCTTGGTACAACTGCCAATAATATTTCAGAGTTGGTTGAACAGCTAGGGCAGCGTACTTTTGGTCATACACCTCGAGTGGGCGACAGTTTTTGTGGTGGTGGTTCCATACCATTTGAGGCTGCTCGAATTGGTTGTGATTCATTTGGGTCAGACCTTAACCCTGTCGCAGGCCTGCTGACATGGGCAAGTTTAAACTTGCTCGGCGGTGGTAAAGAAGTGCAAGACGAAGTGCGGCAGGTGCAAGAAAAGGTCTTTGCGCAGACTGATAAACAAATAACCGATTGGGGTATAGAGCATAACGACCGCGGTGAACGTGCTGAAGCCTATTTGTATTGCGTAGAAGTTAAACCTGAAGGGTGTGAGTTTTATATTCCACTTGCACCAAGTTGGGTTATTTCAGAAAAATACCGCATCGTCTGCACATGGAAGCGAGTTGAAGGCTCTGAACAATTACAACCTGAAGTTCTTACGGTCTCTGATGACGAGTTAAAACTTTATAAAAATAAAAAAGGGGCTACAGCAATCAATAGTCGCGCGGTTGACCCATTTGATGCTAATAGATCTTGGTCGATTGAATCTTTGCGTGGGCCAAATGGTTTAAGACGTTGGACTAATAATGATGTGGTGCCACGCCCAGGTGATGTATTTCAAGAAAGACTATATTGCATTCGTTGGATTGATGCTAAAG
>JBDNHM010000320.1:0-13551 GCA_041688825.1 Burkholderiaceae bacterium
GAACCCCCATTTATTACACCCCAAGTATCGTCCCGACATTGACGGTTTGAGAGCAATCGCTGTGTTGTCTGTCATAGCCTTTCACGCCTTCCCAAGTTGGATGAGTGGGGGTTTTATCGGTGTCGACATTTTTTTTGTTATTTCTGGTTTTCTGATTTCGACAATTATCTTTGAGAATTTAAATAGGGGAACATTCAACTTTTCTGAATTCTACGCCAGGCGTATCAAGCGAATTTTCCCGGCGTTGATATTGGTGCTAATAGCAACTTATGGCTTCGGATGGTTCGTACTGATTGCAGATGAGTACAAGCAATTAGGCAAGCATATTGCGGCTGGAGCGGGTTTTATTTCTAACTTTGTTTTATGGAGTGAATCAGGTTACTTCGACAATACGACAGAAACAAAGCCATTGTTACATCTTTGGAGCTTGGGCATTGAAGAGCAGTTTTACATTGTCTGGCCGTTCATACTTTGGTTTGCATGGAAAAGAAAATTTAATCTTCTTACGCTCACAATAGTAGTTGCTCTTGTCTCTTTTGCTCTGAATCTTAAAGGAATTAAACACGACTCAGTTGCCACTTTTTATTCACCACAAACTAGGTTTTGGGAGTTGTTGAGCGGGAGTACCTTGGCTTGGTTCACACTCTACAAGAAAAGTGTGTACGAAACCTACAAATTAAGAATTGATGGCTGGGTGACTAGGATCTTCTACAGGAGTGAAGTTGAGGCAGACGGAAGAATTATTTCTAACTTCACGTCTATTGTTGGATGTTTACTCTTGGTGTTTGGTTTTTGGCGAATCACCAAAGACTTGAGCTTTCCAGGTAATTGGGCTGTTCTTCCTGTTTTAGGTGCCATCTTGATTATTCTGGCTGGCCCTACAGCTTGGGTTAACCGCAATATACTGTCTAATAAGATTGCTGTTTGGTTCGGCTTAATCAGTTTTCCGCTTTACTTGTGGCATTGGCCACTTTTGTCTTTTGCTAGAATTGTTATAGGTGAGACGCCTAGCCTAAACATTCGTATATCTGCGGTTGCGATCTCTGTATTTTTAGCTTGGGTCACATTTAAGCTTGTTGAGCGTCCGATACGATTAGGCAGACATACTTATAACATGGTGGCCGTGTTGGTAGTTCTGATGGCAGCGGTGGGCACACTTGGCTACTATACCTTTGCTTCGAATGGCTTCCCTAATAGAGTTATTAATAAAGATAGCGATGTATTTAATTACAGTAGCCACTGGACTGGCTGGCAAACATGCCAAATAGTTCCCAATACCTCAACGGATGGAGGCTGTCAGATTATTGACAATCTAAGGCCAATTGAGTTAGTTGTTGTAGGTGATAGCCATGCTGGGCATTTGGTATCAGGACTAAGATCATTAGTTTCGCTAAAAGATTCTAATATTGCTGTCATGTTGCATGCGGGCTGCTTTCCCACTTTTCCAGTGATGATAAATGGAAAAGAATTTTTAGATTGCCCAAATAATCTTATCGGAAAAGCACTTGATTACGCAATAGAAACTGATTCGGTAAAAACAATAGTATTGAGTGGCTATGCTGCTCTTAAGTTACAAGTTAGTCGTTTTCATGAAAATCAACATTTATCTGCAAAGCAAATTGATGATAATTATGAAATTTTAAAAATTGGCCTTATTAATACATTAACCCGCCTAACAAGCTCAACCAAAAAAGTGATATTTGTAGTAGACAACCCTGAATTGCTTAACGACCCCAAGTCTTGCGTTTTACGTCTGGGTTTGGTTAGATGTGACTTGAGAATATCTAAACAATCATATTTAGATAGAAATCGTTTGTATATTAAATTAATAGAAGAGTTGAAGACTAAATTCCCATCAGTTCAATTTACAAATTCTATTGATTTTTTCTGTAATGATGATTTCTGTTATGGTGACGATGCTTCTGGGCTTTGGTATGCAACAAGAGACCACCTCACACCACATGGAAGCCGTAAATTTATTCAATCATTTGAGGAATTATTTTCTTTCTAATTGGGTCTCGTTTCTTCATAATGAAAATTTTCTTTAACCCCAACTTTAGTAATCTAATCCAGTCTTACATTCCTAAATTGAATACTTCAGCCCTTTATTG
The DNA here is from genome assembly GCA_041688825.1 of Burkholderiaceae bacterium. Lineage (GTDB taxonomy): Bacteria > Pseudomonadota > Gammaproteobacteria > Burkholderiales > Burkholderiaceae_B > Algicoccus. The sequence continues at coordinate 2,112 of JBDNHM010000320.1, forward strand.
ATGCTCCAACGTTCGTTTACCCCTCTAGGCAATAAAGGCGATGCACGCGCTTGAGATTGATTTGCCAACCTTCTCTTTTAAGTATCACGAGAATCCACATACGAAAAGCGAAACTGAAACTGTACAAGTCTGAAAAAATTGCAAAACGTTATAAGCCGGATGCTTACCGAACAGATTGCCAAGTGTTTATGTGAAATTTAGCTGGGCAAACTGTCGTGCTCGGGTACCTATCGAATAATTCACTTTATTGCTAAGTAGCGCATCATGAACTGAATCAGCTTCTTCTTACGTGAATGCGGGCCAAGACGAAAACGGTGTGTTTAAGATTTAGTGCTTCCAATATTGGCAATTTGTTTATTTGTTGCTTGTGTGAAACCTCATTTCAAACAACATAACATCGTTAACTTTATTTACATCGTATTTGTTTTCAGCTATTTCTCTTGATCTTATTCCCATGCTGCTTGCCAACTTGGGGTTTTCAACAAACCGTATCATGGCTGATAGCAACGATTCTACAGATTGAATCAACACTAAAAAACCGTTATCACCATGAACAACGGTTTCTCGGCACCCAGGCGCATCTGTTGTAATAATGGCGCGACCCATGGCCATTGCCTCTAAAACGGTGCGAGGCGTACCCTCTCTGTAGCTTGGCAAAACATAAACGCTACAGGCTGCAATAGCGGGGCGTACATCTTCTAGCTTACCTAAATAATGCAAGTCACCGCTGTTTACCCAAGATTCAAGTTCTTCTTGTTTGATGGAATTTGGATTTTGGTCAACCCAACCGACTAATGAACAGCTGACTTCTGGGTATTGGATTTTGAGCAAGCGCGCTGCCTGGGCATATTCACGAATGCCTTTATCACCCAGCAAACGTGCAATCAATAAAAAATGTATGTTAGAAGTAGGTAGTGGCTGAACGGTAAAACTTGCTACATCAACCCCCGAACCATTTACGACAACAGTAGGTGTTTGCGCAGGTACCAAACCCAAGTGCTTAAATAAAGCTCGGTCATCTGGATTTTGAAAAAAAACTTTACTTGCTCTGGCAAGTGCCAGCTTGTACAAAAGCTGCACCACTTTTTGTACATATTGTCGCAAGCCAGTAGCTTGCCCGGTAAATGCATAACCCAAGCCTGTGATCATGGCATAACGCTGCGACACACCGCTTAACGCAGCGGCAAGAGTGCCGTAGATGACAGGCTTGATGGTGTATGACAACACCTTGTTGGGCCGAACACGGCGCATGAGTCCCCACAACGCCATAAAGGTAGAAAAATCTTTTAACGGGTTCAAGCCTGCACGACTCATGGGGATATCGTGAACGACATACCCCAAACGTTCAAGATCTTGGCGTCGCGCTGAATGCTGCCCCAAATCTGGCGCAACGACGTGTACTTGTGCTCCCGCAGCCGAAAGTGCTTGCAGTAGTGCACCTCTAAAATTAATTAGTGAGTCTGCCAAGCTAGCCACCACAACTATCTTCATGGTTGATTTTGATGCATTTGAATAAACATGTAAGCGGTTATAAATTTATGCTGTTGCTTTTTCATTTTCTAGCCAAGCTTGAAACATCAGAACATCCCACAATTGGTGATGCCAGTTTTTTCTTCCACTTAAGTGCTCTGCCCATTTTTTCCTAATTGGGGTTGGGTCAAAAAAACCTTCTTGCTGAAGCCTAGATTCATTCAGTAAATCTTCAGCCCATTCACGTAATGGACCACGTAACCAACTATATATGGGAATACCAAACCCCATTTTTGGTCTTTCAATTAAGGCCTTAGGTACGTGACGGTAAAGCACTTGGCGTAACACCCATTTAGTTTGCCCACCACGCAGCTTCATTGCTTGCGGCAGGCTAGATGCAAACTCAACGACTCGGTGATCTAAAAAGGGTACGCGTGATTCTAAACTTACGCCCATTGCGGCACGATCAACTTTGGTTAAGATATCGTCTGGCAAATAGGTAAGCATGTCGAGTGTCATCATGCGTTGCACAGGGCTTAGAGCATTAAGGTCAGGCATGTTACCTGTTAGTAACGTTGGGGGCTCTTGCGACCCCAACACTATCGCGGTGGGGTCAGGCCAGTGCGACACCAAACCCCTATATAGAGAATCTACGCTAGATGCCGTTAACACACCAGCGCCTTTATGTAGCTTATCACCTAAATTCACGAACCTTTCTGGCCCCGGAATTAGTGTACTGAGCTGGTTCCAGGTGTGTGGTGACACAGCCATAATGCCGTCACTTAAAAACTTTCTCATCGACGACGGAATAAGGCTTAATTTACGCCATAACTTGTCTGTCAACATATAACGGTTATAACCACAAAACAATTCATCACCCGCATCGCCAGACAAAGAAACGGTGACATGCTGCTTGGCAAGTTGAGATACTAAATAGGTGGGTATCTGTGAAGAATCAGCAAAAGGTTCATCGTACAAAGAGGGCAAAAGAGGTATAACCGACTGGGCTTGTTGTGACGTAACGTATAGCTCAGTATGGTCTGTACCCAAATGTGTTGCAACAGCCTTGGCACTTTCAGCTTCATTGTAAGTAGCGTCGTCAAAGCCGATTGAAAACGTTTTTATTTTTTGTGATGACTGAGCCTGCATTAAAGACACTACTGTTGAAGAATCAATACCGCCTGACAAAAAAGCCCCAAGTGGTACATCGGCCATCATTTGCTGACCCACAGCGTTTTTTAATAGATTTTCAAGTGCATCGATGGCCTGTGCGTCACTGCCTGCAAATGGTTGTAAAGCACCTTGTTTAGCAACCTCAGCAGCAGACCAATATACTGATGATTTCGGTTCTTGGTGCGTTAACGATACGGTCAGTAAATGACCAGGTTCAAGTTTGTTGATACCTTGGTAAATTGAATAGGGTGCAGGAATGCAATTGTGCCGCATGTAAAGAGCAAGGGCATCTCGGTTAATTGTGCCATCAAAATCTGGGTGGCCTTTCAAGGCTTTTAATTCTGAGCCAAACATAAAGACACGCTTATCGCCAAGCCCCTGCCAACCGAAATAAAGCGGCTTCTCACCTATTCGGTCGCGACCTAAAGTTAAGGCTCTGTTTTGTTTGTCCCAAACTGCGAAGGCAAACATACCGATACTCTTTTTTAGAGTACTCTCAATACCCCAAGCCTCAAAGCCAGCAAGTAGTGTCTCGGTATCAGAAGTACCTCGCCAAATAGAGTTTGAGTTTTGCTTATTGAGCTCATCACGCATAATCTGATGATTGTAAATTTCACCATTAAATACGATGACGTATCGAGCTTGTGGTGACACCATGGGTTGTTGACCTGCAACCGACAAATCAACGATGGCTAAACGCCTGTGCCCCAACCAAATTTTGTCAGACTCATTAAACCAACTGCCATCTGAATCGGGCCCCCGATGCTTAATTTTTATTAATTGTTCAGCATAACTGAGCGAACTCAAGTTGCTTGAGCCAAGAAAACCAACTATACCGCACATTTTTTTACAATCTCAATTTTAGATAATCGGTACAAAATTTTTTTTCTCATCATTTAACCAAGTTTTTAGTTAGCACTTAAATCAGTAGCTATTTTTTTAAAAAACTTTACTAATTTTGGTGCTGCTATTTGCAGACAGTATTCGCTTTCTACCCTGCGCCTACCCGCTTGACCCATTTGCGCTGCAAGATCGGGGTGGGTCAACAATCGCTCTAACGCTATTAACCAATCTGTCGCTTTATCAGCTAAAAAACCGTTTATGCCATTTTGAACAATCTCAATGTTAACGCCTACTGGGCTAGCTACTACAGGCAAGCCAGAGGCCATATACTGAATCAGCTTATAGCCACATTTACCTTTTTCCCACATTGAGTCAAATAGAGGCATGACACCCACATCAGCTGTTGCGATTGATTCGACTTCACTTGCCTCTGTCCAATTTATCGTTTCAATTTGTACACCGGGCATGTCTATCTGCCCACCAATTACGCGCAAGACAAATGGCACACGCATTGCTAATTGCTGTAGAGGCTCAGAAAGTAAATCTAAATAGCGTAATGTCGACGGCGACCCGATCCACACGATGCGCGGCAGACCATCTATCTCTCTAGTCTTTGAAAAAGCTTCAACAGAATATCTGTTTAAGTCGATTACGGTAGGCAATAATTCCACCCAAGGCGCATTTGCTTTTTGCGCCCGCTTATTCAGATAACTGTTACCCCCGACTACTAAGGTAGCATTAGCCATCAAGCCATCGATACGACTCCCATAAAACTTACGTACCCAGTCGAGACGGTGGCTGTCATAATGATGAAAAGTTGCGTCGTCAAAGTCTAAAACATACGGAACACCACTTATCATTAGCTTTTCTACCCAAAGAGGTAGCCAAGGCAAGGCTTCTTTTTCAATCCATAAAATATCAAAATGCCTGCTTGTCAGTAAAGTCTTAATGCGTGATACGTAGCTTTTTAATAGCTGTGTAATTAAATATTTACCTGCGTGGTAACGTAATTGCAATATCTGATCGTTTAGTAAAGCGTGGTGTTCAATGATTAAACCATTAATTCTTAATGGACCAAAGTATTGCAAAAAACGTAACCTACTTGACGCGCCCTTTGAGCCATATTTAGTCAAGGCCAAAATACGAACTGACTTCACCGAGTTTTACCTTTGAAAACCCATTCTGGCAACCATTTCCACAACATCAAATAGCCACCCCAAGTTTCTTTAAAGGTAGGCCAAGAGCGGCGCACAAGAGCAAGAAAAGAGCGCGACACAGGCTCAATTAACAAAGTAGTCAGTAAAACCATACATGCCCCAATAAAACTAAAGTGCTTAAAAGAATAAAGTAATCGACTTCTAAGTGAATAAAATAATCTTTTAGCTTTAATTTGATTAGATGTACCACCACCAGCATGAAAGGCTTGAGCATCTGCCATAAAAATACTTCGCCAACCATTCGTGCGTGCACGGCGAGAAAAATCAAGATCTTCTAAATAGACAAAAAAACGTTCATCAAAACCGCACAAACTTTCAAACGTAATGCGCCGGACTAAAAAAAATGCGCCAATAACATGATCAATTTCACGCGTTTGTTCATGATTCCACTCAGCCATAAAGTGACCTAACTTAGGTATGAATCTATCTAGGCCGACTGAGTGAAAAACAAAACCCATTGCTGTTGGGAACCGAGTACAACTTCTTGACGCATGACCAGATTCATCTATTAACTGCACCCCACAAATGCCTACATCAACGTTGATCGGGGCTTGCATAAAATTAATAACCTTAGACAAAGTATCTTGATAAATTAATGCATCGGGGTTTAGAAATAATAAATAATCACCCTTACAATTCAACGCACCCAGGTTACAAGCCTTACCAAAACCTAAATTTTTACCAGCATAAATTACTTTAATATTTGGCATATTATTTGCTATAGCTGCAGAACCGTCTGTTGAACCGTTATCAACAACAATCGTATTAATGGCATAAGGCAAACCAAATTTTTTAACTGAATTAATACAATCATTAAGTTGAACGCCTGAATTCCAGTTAACAATGATTATATCTACGTTAATAGAATGCGCCATAGATTGTTCCAATGGTACTGTTAATAGTATATTTCACTAGAAGATCTGATCGTAATAGTAAGGTCAGATTTAAAACAAAGTAGCTCAAACTAGTCAATATATTCAATAAATTAAGCTTCGAACGCAAACAAACAATAATGACAAAAATACCGAAGGTACTAAACATTTCATAAATTCGCCAAGCCAAAACCTCAGAAATATTTAATGTAATAAATAGAAAAAGCAACCCACCAAAAAATAAAAGCACAGAAACTTTAGCGATCTCTTCATCAAATAATCTAATGAAGTTTTTGATCGAACCAAAATAGGTAATTGCTACAATTACTGAATTTAATATAATTGCTAAGATAGCCGTTGTTTTTATATTTGTAGCGCCTATATCGCCACCCGGCCTCAAACCAACAATATCTAGAAATAGACTAATACTACTAAATGCTAAACCCATCATTACAATTGACAGAAAAACTAGCAAATGTTTATGTTTAAAGTTAGTTAAAAGAGGTAATGTAGCTATAAAAAATAAAAATGTTTGCGCATGAAAGCCTACGGCTACAGCACAGAAAATAATATATATAAAATATTTTCTTTTTATTATAAAAACCAAAGCAAGAAAACAAAATGCAATCGCAATAGCAAGTCGAATTTGAGTAAAATCATGAAGAAAATAAAACGATGAAAAATATAATCCTAATCCTAAAATACTGCTTCCAAATGCGTGACGAAAAGCAACTAGTTTAACCCCAACACTTATCATTGCTGAAATAAAAAATAGTGTTAAGGTTCCAAGCCCTATTGTGGATATTGAAATCATTAAAAACCCAAACAATACATCTTTACCAATTAATGCCTGTTCAAGTAAAGACTGTGCACTTGATAGCTGAATTCTTTCAAACATTTTTTCATATTCTATAAAATCTAAGTCTGCACCTCGAAACCCAGCGAATAAAATGAGTACTGTTGCAAGTAAAAGGTCTGAACATAATGGTTGAACTCGTGAATGAATAAAAGCACACAAATTTAGTGCTAGAAAAAAAAATACTATTAATGCAACAAAAATGTATGGGTAATAAATTGCCATATTAATAAACCAAATATAATCTAAAAAAACTTATGGACTGACTTCATTAACGAATTAGCTTTGAACACCATGCCAAGGCAGAAGCATCAAAAATCATTCGTCCAACCCACGCCCAAGCTGCTCCTGCAACGCCGTACTCATTTAGAAGCAAGAAAAGAGCCACAATAAAAATTGGCAATTCAAAAATATGAAGCTTTGCGGTAATATCAGCGCGCCCTTTGGCGTGAATTAATGCGTAATACATTGTACCGATAGCATTTGCAAAAACGCCTAAGCAAAGTATCTGACCAACAATAATTGATTCGGACTGAAGTTCAGTTTTAAGCCACAACTCTAATACGGTGGGAAGCGCAACCACTAATATTCCGCAAACCATAAACATTACGCCGGCAACTATGTAAAGCCATCGTTGAAAATATGGCTGCCAATTGCTAGATTGTTCGTGTATAAGTTTGCTCATAGTTGGAAATATTACGGAAGATATTGCACCAACTAAAATCAAACTTTGTACCACTACCTCATATGGCAATATGTAAGTTGTTACAGCAGCAGCCGATAAAACAACCCCAATCATAAATCGGTCTGCCTGCATCAGGAAAGGGCTCACAACATTACTTACTGCTACCCATCCACCAAAAGCGAAAAGTGTCTTAGCAATGCTTTTGGAATAAGTAGCTTGGGTTGTTACGATTTTGCTTGCCTCAAGACAAGAGTGCGCAAGCCATCGGTAAACTAATAAAGCAAGCAAGCGGCTGACAACTAAGGTAGCTGCCAACCAAGCCAACTCTGTGGTGTAAAAGGTTACAAGATAAGGGCCGCCGAAACCAATAACACCAAGCGCCACGCGCAAAAGGCTAATGCCCTTGAAGTTCATAAAGGCTTCGTTTATACCGCGATAAGTGGCGCTCATCGCCTGAGCTGGCAATGCAATAGCCAATAAGAGCAAAGCATTCTTGATTTCAATCGGTGGAATCGTTTCAGCCTTGACCCAAGCCCCTAGATCACTTAATGCAGCCAGTGCAATAAGCCCACCACCCAGCAAGCCAGCTATAAGCGTGATTCGGTTAGCAGTCACCAAAATATTGGCTATAGATGATAAGTTAGCTTCTCCACGCAATCTGGCAACAAGCTGTGTGAGAGCCCTACCTATACCCAAATCTAACGCACCAGCGTAACCAATTAGCCCCCACGCTAAAGCCAGCAGACCGAAACGCTCGTAACCAAGCCTACTGATAAGTTGGGGCACAGTCACCACAGCCATAAGCAATGGCAACGACAAACCAGCAAGATTCCAACCGATGTGACTCAGCCGCATTAGGTAGCTTTAATCACTTGGTTCTTAATGTACCAGCCCAAAGCATCTTTTATACCTTGATCAATTTTATGTGTTGGGTCATACCCCAGCAGCCTCTGGGCCTTGCCAATATCGGCCTGGCTATGTCGCACGTCACCGGCCCGAAAATCACGATATATGGGTTGCATGCCTTTACTTACGCCATGGTCAATGAGATTATCGCGAAGCAGCTTAAATAAGGTATTGAGTGTTGTACGGTCGCTCACCGCGACGTTATATATTTGGTTTTTAGCGTCTGGGCTAATTGTTGTAGCGGCCAATAAATTAGCTTGTACCGCATTAGCTATAAAGCAAAAATCACGACTTGTTTCGCCGTCTCCATTAATAAAAACATCGTCACCGGCTAGCAGCGCAGCTGTCCACTTAGGAATAACGGCAGCATAGGCACCATTAGGGTCTTGTCGTGGACCAAAAACGTTGAAATATCTTAGGCCAATGCTTTGAAAGCTATAGGTTCTTGCAAAAACGTCTGCATATAGCTCATTGACATATTTAGTCACTGCGTACGGGCTCAGAGGTTTGCCAATAATGTCTTCAACCTTAGGCAGCCCTGGGTGATCACCATAGGTGCTGCTGCTGGCAGCGTAGGTGAAGCTTCGAACCTTGGCATCTCGAGCGGCAACAATCATGTTTAAAAAACCACCAATATTTGCCGCATTAGTCGTGATGGGGTCTTCAACACTGCGTGGGACACTACCTAAAGCAGCTTGATGAAGCACATAATCAACCCCTTGAGAGGCTTTTTGACAATCTTGAAGGTTGCGAATGTCACCTTCAATAAAACGGAACTGCGCCCATTGCTTTGCACTAACCAGGCTCTGTACTTCTTTTAAATTGCGATGATGACCCGTTGCAAAATTATCAAGGCCAATGACCCGCTGGTCGAGTTTAAGCAACGTTTCAAGAAGGTTGCTACCAATAAATCCCGCAACACCGGTAATAAGCCAAGTTTTAAGCGCTTTAGGTAAGGTTTTAAGCAGTTGTTCGTAATGGGTCATAGTCTTGCGTCTGAATCGCCAATTGGCAAGATACTTTTTACGTCATAAATCACCGCGCCAGGTTGCCCCAATGCTTTAATGCCTTGAGGACCTAACGCGATGAATTGCTCATGGCCGACTGCCAGCACAATAGCAGCGTATTGGCCTTTCACTGGCACTTGAGTGAGGCAGTCCAGCCCGTACTCATGCTTGGCCTCTGCAACATCAACCCATGGGTCGTAAACATCTACATGGGCACTGTAAGACTTAAGGCCTTTGATAATGTCAACTACCTTGGTGTTGCGAACGTCAGGGCAGTTTTCTTTAAACGTCAAGCCTAAAATAAGTACTTTACTGCCTAGTACAGGATGACCTTTACGAAGCATCAGTTTTACTGTTTCGTCTGCCACGTGGCTAGCCATGCTGTCGTTAATACGGCGACCCGCTAAGATAACCTCTGGGTTGTAACCCACTTCTTGGGCTTTATGCGTCAAGTAATAGGGGTCTACGCCAATACAATGACCACCGACCAGGCCTGGTCGAAATGGTAAAAAATTCCATTTGCTGCCAGCTGCTTCAAGCACCTGCAAGGTATCGATGCCCATTTTGTTAAAAATTAGGCTCAACTCGTTCATGAGCGCAATGTTCAAGTCTCTTTGTGTATTTTCGATAACCTTGGCAGCTTCGGCTACTTTTATGCTGAAGGCTTTGTGGGTACCTGCAGAAATGATTTGCTTGTAAAGCTGGTCAATGGCTTCGGCAATTTCAGGTGTGCTGCCACTGGTCACTTTTTTGATGTTGGGTAAACGGTGTTGTTTATCGCCAGGGTTAATGCGTTCTGGGCTGTAACCACAATAGAAGTCTTTATTGAATGTCAGACCACTAAGTTTTTCAAGAATAGGGACACAAATCTCTTCAGTAGCCCCGGGGAAAACGGTTGACTCATAAATAACAATATCATTTTTTTTCAATATCTTACCAACACTCTCACTGGCTTTAATGAGTGGGGTTAAATTCGGTCGATTAGCTTGATCAATAGGTGTAGGTACGGTAACAATAAAGACATTACATTGATTTAAATCATCGACATTAAACGAGTAGCTAAGATATTTTGCGCTTGCCAGCTCTTCAGCATTAGTCTCTAAAGTACGATCTAAACCAGACTTCAGCTCGTTTATTCGAGAGGCATTAATGTCAAAACCAAGTGTGATGTACTGTTTACCAAATTCAACTGCAAGCGGTAAACCGACATAGCCTAAACCAATAATGGCAATTTTAGTATTGTTTGAGTTCAACATTTGAATATTAGATACCGATTTAATTTATTAACTTGACTTACAGTCGTTACCCTTTCAACTTTAAAACGGCTTTAAATTAAACAAAGACTTCTTCTGCTGCAGAAGCCCTGCTTTGCACATTCTTTTAAAGAAAGTTGGGATCTTCTTATATATGCCAATCGATGGCTAACCTCGCGTCATTCCACATAATACAGCGCTTAAACTAAGGATCGAAGTAATTGGTGGTTTTATACAAAAAACTCAGCCGAGTAAGGTAAAACCAATATATTACTTTAACTTACAAGGTGGATTCAAGTACGAAGTGCAACTTTGAATAATTAGGCGGTTGGCTGAGAATGCTCTAGCATCTTAGATTTCCCGACCGCCAAGTCAAAGTCACCTTATGAGCTACAAACACCTCAGCCAAACAGAACGTTATCAGATTCACGCCCTTTTGAAAGCAAAACTTACTCATTCTCAGATATCTAAAATACTTGGTCGCCACAAATCGACCGTTAGTAGAGAGATTTCGCGCAATGCTGGTAGACGCGGTTACCGACCCAGACAAGCTGAACTGCTTTGTCAGCAAAAGGCCTTGGCAAGTCGTAATGCTCGAGTCACGCACCCCGTTATTCAAGATCAGGTTGCTTACTATCTTCGCTTGCAATGGAGCCCTGAACAAATCGCGTTCACTCTGCCAATCAGCCATGAGACGGTTTATAGCTATGTTTACGCTGATAAAGCCCGGGGTGGCAGCCTGTGGCAGCACCTGAGAAGCCAGAAAAAGCGGCGCAAGCGCTACGCCAGCGGGCGAGACCGTAGAGGCCAAATCATTGGGCGACGCCCCATTGCAGACCGACCCGCCTCTGTTGAGACCCGAAGTCATGTGGGCCACTGGGAGGGCGACACGGTCATTGGTGCAGCTCATAAACATGCCATTGTGACCTTGGTTGAACGCAAAAGCGGTTACGCAGTGATTGCTAAAGTAGACAGAAAAACGGCTGAACAGGTGCGCCAGGCAATTATTAATAAGCTCGAGCCACTTGCCTGTCTTGTTAAAACGATAACTTTTGATAATGGCAAAGAGTTTGCAGACCATGCACTAATAGACCAAGCATTGAATTCAACTAGTTACTTTGCTCAACCTTATGCAAGCTGGCAAAGGGGTTCAAATGA
>JBDNHM010000321.1:0-4647 GCA_041688825.1 Burkholderiaceae bacterium
CAAACCATACCGCATTTGCATATGCACCTGATACCCCGCTACAAAACCGACCACACTGACCCCAGAGGCGGCGTACGTTGGATCATTCCTGAAAAAGCGAAGTACTGGGCATGAGTGGCGTACCGTCGGCTGAGAGTCAGATTGTTTTTTTACGGTCTTTGTCATGACCTCAGCAGAGACACTGCTTCTGTTTCAAAAAATCAACTGTGCACGCTTAGGGGAAACATATGCCCCACACAAACCCGTCTTACTATTACTCGTTTTAGAAAAAATACTTAACGGCCACATCAATCACTTTCTTTATGCCGACTTAGATCATGACCTTAAAAAGTTGCTAGAAAAGTATGGCTCTAACAACGCATCAAATACCCGCAACGAACCATTCTGGCGCCTTAAAAATGACGGCATTTGGAATATAGAAGCACCCACTCATTTACTCGCCTTAAGCAATACCCCAACACCCACCCAGCTTATTGAAGAAAAAGCCGCAGGCGTACTTAAAAATGAAATTTATGAAGCCCTTAAACAAAACCCAGCGCTTATAAAAGAAGTTGCACTGCAACTCATTAATCAATTTATTGCGGAACCCTATCAAACCCCTTTGTTAGCAGACGCTGCGCCCAGTATTAAACTGCTAGACAGAAAATATTGGTGGGTCAGCCAAAACCAAACTTATAAGCAAGAAGTACCTGGTAACTTCATGTGGTCACCCAAAACCAATAGCAATGGTGGCAGCAACCCTTCCTATAACTTCATGACACAAATGCAACCGGGTGATGTTGTCTTTTCATTTGCTGACACCTATATCAAAGCAGTGGGGGTAGTTACAAAGCAAGCAGTCTCTAGCGTTAAGCCTGATTTTGGCAATGCCGGTGCAAACTGGTCAAATGACGGCTGGTTGGTTGATGTAGCGTTTGAAGAACTTAAAGTAGCTGCCTTTAAGCCCAAGGCATTCATGAACCTGCTTGAGCCTACTCTGCCAAACCAATATTCACCCATCAGAGTTGATGGAACCGGCAACCAAATCTATTTGGCTCAGGTACCCATAGAAATGGCTGAAGTCTTACTTCAACTTTCAGGGCGCGTCGGTCAAGAAGCAATCATTGATCTTTCTGAAAGTATCGAATACGACATACCCGCTCAAGAAGATGCACTAGAGTCAGCAATCGCCATGCGCACCGACATTGGTGAAACACAAAAGACTCAAATCATTACTTCTCGACGAGGACAAGGTGTTTTTAAAGCCAACGTTCGCTTGGTGGAAACCTTTTGCAGAGTTACGAAAGTGGCGAACTCTAAACACCTCGTAGCCAGCCACATTAAGCCTTGGTCGAAATCTACTGATGTAGAAAAACTTAGTGGCTATAACGGGCTGCTTCTCTCACCCCACATCGACCACCTGTTTGATAAAGGGTTTATCTCTTTTGAGCCAAAAGGCAACCTAATCATTTCAAGCCACCTAGAACCCTCAGTGCTCGATAAATGGCAGATTGATAAAAATATTAACGTTGGAAAATTTCGAACTGAGCAAAAGGTTTTCTTGGAATACCACCGGGACGTGGTTTTGCGGTAGGCTGGCGGAAACACTAGCCTCTAAAAATATCCACCTTAGTTTCAAGGCATTTACGTAAGCTCAGATCATTTGCACCCACTTCAAACCAGCCACCTGGCTTCTGATAGAAGTCCAAACCACGACCGATTTTGACAACCAACCCGTTGTCAATCCTGATTTCTCGATCATGAATATTTGGATTCAACTTTACTTCCAACTCAACGTCAATTTCGATCAGACTTTGCTTTAATTCATCTAATTTTTCGGCTATTTCAGCAAGTTGAGTCTTATCGTCATAACCTGTTATCAGTTGAATATTTTTTATAGAACTTGACTTCAAAATGGTTTCACAAAAACGCACAAAATTTTGAATTTGATGCTGGAGTCTAATATACGGGTCCTCAATGACGACGGTCTTTGCTCCTCGAAGGTAGGGACTAATGATCGACTCGTAACTGTGGCCAACCTCGCCATACATAATTGTGAAATGCTTTTCTACCAGATCATCTGAAGCTAGAACGGGTGCAACAATGCAAGAAGTTACTTCGACTTTGTTTACAACCTCGGACACCCCTGGCTCTTGAATAACCACTGCCGCAACGTCACGCTCAGGTGCTAGTTTGTCATTGAGTTGCCGTCTTAGCGGCTGTTGAGTTGCTGAAGCATCCTTCGACTCAGGGCAATACACAACAATTTCTTGTCCCTGAGCGTTGAGAAATGACAGATCAATGCGCGCAAATTCATCATCGGGCTTGCGCTTATTCATCTGCTCCTTCACGCGCCGACGGCACTCAACGGCGTAAGTAACATATTCTTCGAACTCATCATCGGTCGGAGAGCCAGTTGGGTGAAGAATCTTCAGGAAGGCACAGACAGTTTTCTTTATGCCTTTTTCATCACGCCCCTCAACGCTCTTTCCAAGTCGGATCCGCTTGCTAACTTCTTCGTACCGATTGGTATGCTTGAACTGGTAGTGAAATGCTTCAGCCAGATAGTCGGTGATGAACCCATAGTTGTTGGTTAAAAATTCGCTGCTGTTTTTTGGCATTTCCCAACCAGGTATGTAGGCTGCGAATCGATCCATGATCGCCAGATCAAACTCAGCGGGCAATGGCTGAAAAAGATCATGCTCAACCGAGTTGACCACTTGGCTAATGGATAGATCGAAGTTGCCAACAAAGCTTAGGCTTGCATCTGCAATCACTTCAGCGCCACGTGAAAAACGACCATTCGCCATGAAATCCTTCATGATTTGAATGGTGTCCGGATCTTTGACTTTGATACCGCCCACCTCATCGAATGCTACGGTATCCCAATACCCAACCAGACCAACCTTACGGCGTGCGTTGTTGTAAAACAGCGCCGATTTTGTCGCCTGTCCACCTGAAATCAACGTTGCATAAGGTGAAAATTCACTGAAGAAATACGACTTCCCGGTGCCGCGTGGACCAAGCTCAATGTAGTTGTAATTGGGCTCAACAAGAGCGGCCAGGCGCGCAATAAAGTGCATCTGTACACGCTTAGACAACTTTGTCGGCTCTAAACCAACGGTGCGCAGAATCGATGCAATCCACTCGTCACGAGTGAATTGATTGCGACCTTCACAATAGCGGTCAAAATCAAATCGGCTGATCTGGATGGGACGCAGGTCTTCGATGTAAAACGCGTAGTCGTCTTCTTCGATCGCGTTATGAGCCAGCGTCACCTCAGCCCAAATACCGCCCTCCAATAGTCGGTCATTGTCTCGGTAGAACTTCTCGCCAATAGCGATACGCTGTGAATTGAAATTCTCCAATGATGCCCAATGGCGCTTTTCTTTTTCTACATACCGAACATGTACCTTATCGATAAAGCGGTGCTTGCCTTTGGTTGCCACCTTTGACTGCGCTGCATTGGCTTCGTCAGGCTTTACATAATTATCTTGAAGGCTGGCAAGCACGGCCTCCATGCCTGCATCCATCTCGGCCTGATCATCACTGGCACAAAATCGCGCAAGCAAAAACTCTAGAACGAAGGTCGGAACGTTAGTTCCTTTCTTGATTCTGTGAAGTAAATCTTTACGCAATACCTTGCCGTCAAAGATAGAGGTTAGTTTTTGGTCTAGTTCGTTCATAATTTCTACACCGCATAGTCGGTTGCTAACTCAAGTTGACAGTACACCGTATAAGTTGTGGGATGCAAAGCCTTAATTTTTAATTTGCCCTCGAAATCCATTTGTAACTTCATTGTCACTTGAACCTTGTCGCCAGGCTTCATAGTCAAAGTTCCTGTTGCCGGATTCACCACACCGCCTGCCTTAGCTTCACCCACAATTTCACCTCTGCTGTTGTGCGCTTCAAGCAATATTTCAAAGTTGTTTTCAATCGAGAACATGTCTGCAGTTTCAACTGCAAGGTCAATCACTGGCAAACGTGTGGTGATGGTTTTCGCGCCGTTCTTGTAGCTCATCGCCACAGATGCTTTATGCAATGTCGGTTGATTAGTGGTCTTCAACTGCATCGTTATCACAGGCACCACACATTCCTGCAGAGAAATTCCACCGTGGTAATAGAGTAAACCATTGCGATAGGCGGCCAGTGAATGTGGTGCTGCGAATTTAGCAAACTCACCGCGAATGCCCATTTTTTCGGCTGAAACCACCAGGTGATTACTGTCGCCAGCACCATCGCCCAGCGCGCACCGATCATGAATGCTAATCCAGTTACCTGCGGGTTTGCTGCAGACATCACCTGCACCAGCATGGGTGTTCATGAAGAAGCCGTGGTCTGTCACGATCACCACCTCATGAAAGCCGCGATCTTTCAGCTTATGGATTGCAACGCGAATGCGTTTGAGCGCGTTGGTAATCTCCGCAGGGGCGGTGTCTGGATTGCTCTCAAAGTGGCTATCAATTTCCACCGCGCGCAGCACCAACAAATCGGTTTCAGAGGAAAAATCGAAGCGGCCCCGAACGAAGTCCTCTAAACGCCCTTCTTCAAAGCGTTGGCCGTACTTCTTCCGAAATATATCCATGCGTTGCGCAACCGTTTCCACCACCTGGTCACCCAGCATTGGCACTATGCTCTGGTCGTCATTCTTCATGTGAAGCTGCTGGC
>JBDNHM010000322.1:0-2380 GCA_041688825.1 Burkholderiaceae bacterium
CCCACTGCTTCGCGAACAGTGGCGAGTATTTGCAGACCTATTTGCCGCGAGTCAGCGTAACCTTGCTCGACTGTGTACCCCATTCCAAAGCGACCCTGAGTGATGCTGCCATCTGATCGTCGTGGACCCTGACCTGACAGGTACAGCAAGTTTCCCGTCTGTCGCCACATGACAAAGTTTGCGATTGGGGAAGGTGCTTTGGGAAGCGCTATGTTTAATTGTTTGAGCTTTTGTTCGGGTGTCATAAAATTCCTTTTATCTTAAGGCGGTTTAGAAACGGTACATATCGACAATTTTTAAAGGGACCAAATTTTTCGTCGCTCTATTTGTGTAATGCGTAAACATGAACATTTAATTGTATCTATTGAAAGGCACAAAAATATCAACATCACCTTACTTTGTAACTTAAAACACTAATTAAAAATAGAGACATCATCATGAAAGCCAAACTTGCGACCGTCAGAACTGGCGGGCAACTTATCGTCGATCAACTCGTAGCTCAAGGTGTTGAACATGTGTTTTGTGTGCCAGGAGAAAGCTTCCTGGCCGTTTTGGATGCCCTTGTTGATGTCGACATACAGGTCACCGTGTGTCGCCAAGAAGGTGGTGCGACAATGATGGCCGAAGCGCATGGCAAACTGACAGGCCGCCCGGGTATCTGCATGGTCACACGCGGCCCAGGTGCATCAAACGCCTTAGCAGGTATTCATATTGCCAAACAAGACTCGACGCCGCTTATCGTTTTTGTGGGTCAGATTGAACGGGGGGTCCGCGATCGGGAGGCATTTCAAGAATTAGACTACCGGGCCGTTTTTGGTCAAGCGGCAAAGTGGGCCACTGAGATCGACGAATCTAGACGTATTCCTGAGATTGTCTCTAGAGCATTCCATATCGCGATATCAGGTCGTCCTGGTCCAGTTGTGATCGCCCTACCCGAAGATATGTTGTTAGAGCAGGCCGCAGTCGAACCCGCACCGCGGGTCGAACCGATCGATAGTTCGCCGTCAGTCGGTCAGATGGACGAATTGGCGCAACGCCTAGCCTCAGCTAAATCGCCCGTCGCCATCTTGGGAGGCACGCGCTGGAGCGCGCTAGCTGTCAAGCATTTCGCCGACTTTGCCTTACGTTATCGGCTACCTATAGCCGCCTCGTTTCGTCGACAGATGCTAATTGATCATGAGCACCCCTGTTACATTGGCGACGTGGGTTTAGGCATCAATCCAGACTTACTCAAATGCTTACAACAGTCGGACCTACTGTTACTAGTAGGTGGACGCATGTCAGAAATTCCAAGCCAAGCCTATACTCTGCTCAATATTCCCGTTCCGGCTCAGACTTTGGTTCACGTACATCCTGATGTCAACGAGCTTGGGCGTGTTTACGCGCCTACGATGGCCATCAACACCTCGCCAACTGCTTTTTCAAGTGAACTTAGTGCCTTACCTTCACCAGCACAAATCCCTTGGAGCAGCGAAACCGAACGTTTGCATCAAAATTACTTGATTTGGAGCGATGCAAGTAAAATTACGGTACCTGGTAATCTTCAGATGAGTGGCGTAATGGTTCATTTACAAAGCGTGCTACCTGCTGATGCCATCATAACTAATGGTGCAGGCAACTATGCCACATGGGTACATCGCTTTCATCGGTTTAAGCAGTTTGGCACTCAACTAGCGCCCACATCAGGCTCTATGGGTTACGGCCTGCCGGCTGCTGTGGGTGCCAAGCGTCTTTATCCACAAAAGCTAGTAGTGTGTTTCGCAGGGGATGGTTGCTTTATGATGCACGGCCAAGAATTTGCTACGGCTGTTCAGTACAACCTACCAATTGTTGTGCTTATTGTTGATAACGGCATGTACGGTACCATTCGCATGCATCAAGAAAAATTCTACCCTGGGCGAATCAGCGCAACGCATCTAAAAAACCCAGACTTTGCAGCTTATGCCTTAGCATTTGGTGGCTATGGTGAACGGGTTGATAAAACCGCTGATTTTCCCGCTGCATTCCAGCGTGCGGTTCAAAGCAACAGACCAGCCATTCTTCATTTGATCACTGACCCTGAGGCTATCACTCCCACTACGACCATTGCCAATTTACGTTCAGCAGCAAGTGCCTCACTGGTTCAACATAATTAAATTTTGAGTTTCTGATAATTTTAAACACCAAATAAGCCACTATCCTAGCTCAGAGGCAACACTTTGTCATCAACTGAAGGGGCGGTGACCGTCACTCACCCCATAGTAAATCTTGGACAGATCGCGTCAAAGATTTCTTCTCTTAAGGTCTCTTTAGATTATTTAAAGTCACCGGCCACGGCACGGGTGAAACCTTCTGGCTTCAAATATTGTTTAACGGCTTGATTGATTGCAGCAGGGGTGAG